>NZ_LWEJ01000267.1:0-8024 GCF_001635525.1 Alcanivorax sp. HI0007 | reverse complement strand
CCTTCAAGACAAGGCCCGAATTGGTGAATTCGGGTCAGATACATAAGCTCACACAGCCTTGCAGTGAAAGCCGATAAAATGGTTAAAAATGTGCAAGGCTGCCGCCATGTTTCGTCATATCGCTCTGCTGGCAGGGCTCGCCACACTCCCTTTCTCCAGCACCCTCGCAGACACCGCCACCGCCAGAATCGTGGGCGGTGACCCGGCTCCGGTTGACCGCTGGCCGTGGATGGCCCAATTGGCCGTGGATGATCCCAGCGTGAGCGGCTATCTGCTTTGTGGCGCCAGCCAGCTCAGCCCGGAGTGGCTGGTGACTGCCGCCCACTGCATGGAATATCTGGATGGATCACCCGCTGAAGCGAATCGCACCTTCGTCTTCATCGGTGATACCGACCGCAACAACGTTCCCCAAAACGGCATTCCAGTCAGACAAATACTCCTGCACCGCCAGTACCAGAACCTGAACCGGGATCTGGCGCTGTTACGCATTGATCCACGCAGCAATACTCTCTGGCCCAGCATCATCAGCAACGACGGCTTTAACGCGTTGGAACAGCGAACAACGTCTGCTCTGGATGAGTCTGTCACTGCCCTGGGGTGGGGAGATACCGGAAATGGAAATCTCAGCAATGTGTTGCGAGAAGTGCAACTGGACTATATCCCCCAGCAAAGCTGCCGGGAGCTATCAAGCCTTACCATCACCAACTTTGCGGTCTGCGCCGCTGAGTTGAACCCAATCAATGGCAATAATCAGGATTCCTGCTTTGGCGACAGCGGCGGCCCCTTGTTTCTGGACCGGGACCGACAACCCTGGCTGGTCGGCCTGACCAGCTTCGGCCTGCGTAACTGTGCCACCGGCGCGCCGTCCGGCTACACCCATCTGTCGGCGGAAACCGCAGAACTGGAGTTCCTGACCGACTCTGCCGGTATTCCCCTGGTGGACCTACTCCCTGAATGGCCGACACCACCACCGGAGTATTACTACCAGCCCCCCGGCGGCAGCCAGACGCTGACCCTGGTCCTGAAAAACGACAGCAAGGAAAACACCGTCACCAATCCGATCCTGGGGTTTAGTCTCACTGACAACACCTTTGCCAGTGGACGCTGGTCCGGGTGCGGCGGCCTGCTTTCCGGCGATCGCTGCCGCCCCGTATCCAGCCTCGCGGCCAGCAGCAGCGTGAATCAGGATCTGGTGGTTGATGGCAACGGCGGCACCGATCAGGTGGTCACTGTGGCGATCACCGCCACCGCCAACCAGGACGATTACCGGCGCCGCAATAACCGCATTGCGCAGATGGTGGTGTTCTCCAACCAGCCGGATCTGACTCTGTCCGCCGTCCAGCAGAGCGGCAACACCAGTGAAGCCAGGGTGGCGGTAACGCTCAACAATCGATCCACGATCAATAACGCTACCAATGGGGAAATCCGCTTTTCCCTGCCACTCAATACAACCCTGGCAAACGCTGACGAGCTGGGCTGTACCCTGTCCAACCCGGTGAGCTGCCCGGTAGGCGATTTGCCCGCCAGCAGCAGCCAGACCGTGAATCTGACCTTCGCCTCGGATACCGGAGAAAACCGGTCAATAACGTTTACCGGTTTCTCCACTAATGGAGATCTGCCAAACGATAACGACAATAGCGCCAAACTGACCCTGCGCTACCCCTCTCCGGCCCCCAGCCCGACCGGAGGCGGCAGCAGTGGCGGCGGAGCGCCGGCCACCCTCACCCTGCTGGCAGGTTTGCTGCTGGTGTTGCGCCGTTTCACGGCTAAAGCACAACATCGTTAGTCCCGCTTTATCCCGCTGGAGCTTTGCTCGCAAAGCGAATAGCCCTTCGCCTTGTGAACAAGGTTCCAACGGGGTCTGGTGCTAGTCGCTAGCGACGAAACTGCGGCAGCGACGCCAGAATATCCAGGGCGTGGCGACGCTTTGCCGGGTCGTACAGATCTACAGTCACCATCAATTCATCAATTTCCACGCTATCCAGCAACTGATCCAGTTGCCCTTCGATAGTGCTGGCGGTCCCCAGCAATTGCAGGGCCAGAAAGCCTCTTACCCCGGCCTCTTCTTCCGGATTCCAATATCCGTCCATGCTTTCCACCGGCGGACGCATCCACAACGGCTGGCCCCGGAACAGGGACAGAATGCGCTGATAGCTGGTGGTGGCCAGAAAACGGGCCTCCTCATCGGTTTCCGCCGCCACCGCCGGTACCGCGAGCATGGCGTAGGGCTTGTCCAGCTGCGCCGACGGCTGAAACTGCTCCCGGTAGAGACGCAACGCCTCGCGATACAATCGCGGCGCAAAATGCCCGGCAAAGGCATAGGGCAACCCCCGCTGGGCCGCCAGCTGGGCACTATAGAGGCTGGACCCCAGCAACCAGATCGGCACCTCGGTGCCGGCACCGGGAATGGCGTTGACCGACCGGGAACGATCCAGCGGCCCCAAAAGCCGCTGCAATTCGGCCACGTCATGGGGGAACTGCTCGGCACCCAGACCCTCACGGCGCAGAGCGCGGCTGGTCATCGGGTCGGTGCCCGGGGCCCGCCCCAACCCCAGATCAATCCGGCCGGGATGCAGGATTTCCAGGGTCCCGAACTGTTCGGCGATAACCAGAGGCGGGTGGTTAGGCAACATCACTCCACCGGAGCCCACCCGGATGGTCTCCGTGGCATTGGCGATATGACCGATCAGCACCGCGGTGGCCGCACTGCTGATGCCCTCCATGTTGTGATGCTCGGCCAGCCAGAAGCGCTTGAAGCCCAGGGCTTGCGCATGGCGGGCATAGGCCACGCTGTTAGCCAGGGTCTGCCCAATGGTGTCGCCCTCACGGACGGAGGCTAGTTCCAGCAGGGAAAACGGCAGGGATGCGGCCACAGAGTGCTCCTTGATGGCAGCCAGAGAGATTGAGTCGGGCTCACAGTAACATGCATGAGCGCCACCCTGAATCAGGTTCGCGCATGCCGGGCCTGTGGCGGCCACAGAGCCGGGAAAGCGCCCTCCCCTTGGCGGCAAGCCCGGCCCGTCTTGTTTGCCCTGGCACCGCCCTATATTCTCCCCGGTTTGCTGATCATCCTGGGAGAACGCCTTGAAGACCACGCCGAGTTACCGCGCCGATATCGAAGGGCTACGTGCGCTGGCCGTTGTCCTGGTGATTCTCTATCACTATGAGGTTCCCGGCATCACCGGCGGTTTTATCGGTGTGGACGTGTTCTTTGTCATTTCCGGGTTTGTGATCACCCAGCTTCTGCAGCGGGCGTTTGAAAAAGGCACCTTCCGGTTTCGCGATTTTTACGCCCGTCGTATCCGCCGACTGGTACCCCTGTTCCTGCTAGTGTCCACGGTCACCTTCCTGATGATCTCGCCCTTCTATATCGGCGATGCCTACTACATCTTTGCCAAGAGCTGGCTGTCCTCCCTGGTGGGCCTGAGCAACATCTACTATTTCCAGGAACTGAGCCAGTACTTTGCACCGGAAACCCGCTCCCTGTCCCTGCTGCACACCTGGTCGCTGGCGGTGGAAGAGCAGTTCTACCTGATCTGGCCGCTGGCCCTGTACCTGGCCTACCGCTTCGGCAAGGGCCGCGATGGCCACTGGCCGTTCCGCATCACTCTGGTGGGCACCTTTGCGCTGTCCGTGTATCTTGCCAGCGCCCACCCTGCTGCCGCCTACTACCTGCTGCCCGCCCGGTTATTCGAGTTTATGCTGGGCACCGGCGTGGCCCTGTTCAGCCGTCAGCTTCCGGCCTTGAACCGACCCAGTGCCGAGATCTTGGCAGGCCTGGGGCTGGCCATGATCATCGCCACCGGCCTGCTGCTGACCAAGCACGATCATTTCCCCGGCTATAACGCCCTGTGGCCCACCCTGGGCACCGCCATGGTGATCTATGCGGGCCTGCACCAGACTCGCACTCTTACCGCCCGCCTGCTCAGCCTGCCGGTGATGGTATTTCTGGGCGGCATCTCCTACTCCCTGTACCTGTGGCACTGGCCGCCGGTGGCATTGCTGCACTACCAACTGATTGAACTGACCTGGGCGAACCGCCTGGGACTCATCCTTGTGGTCGTGGCGCTGTCTTGGCTGAGCTACCGCTTTGTGGAGAATCGGTACCGGCACCGCCCCTGGAGTTTCAAGAAATCCTTCATGGTGTTCATCTTCGTGCCGCTGCTGATCATCTGGGCCATCCAGTCCACCATCCGCATCGCCGATGACCTGAGCTTCCGCATCTCCGAAGAACGTCGCGAGCTCTACACCATCATCGCCCAGAACAATGCCGCCGATCTGTACAAACGCTGCTTCAAGGGTGATCCGACAGAATTCAACAAGGGCAAGGCCTGCCTGTTCGGCGCCGAACCGGAGAACGGCCAGCCGGATGCCATGCTGATCGGCGATTCCCATGCCATCGCCCTGCTGGGTTTCGTCGAGCAACTGATTGGTGAGCGCCATTCCATGCTGGTGGTGACCCGCGCTTCGACGCCTTTCGTAATCCCCGAACACTCGGCTAACGCCTTCGGCGACCCGGAAAAAACCGAACGCAACATCGCCCTGGCCGAGTACCTGCAACAACGCCCCATGACCGTGTTCGTCAATGCCTGGTGGAGCGCCTACCTGCAAAGTGAATCCTTCCAGCGCTATTTCGTGGACACCGTGGACTGGCTTCACAGCCAGGGCCACAACGTTATCCTCATTGAAGATGTACCCGAGCTGCCCTCCTCGTCCTATGCGGAATGTCTGTTGAAAAATATGGACGACTGCTCAATTGATGCAGTGGAGGCGGAAGCGCAATTGAGCAATTTCTATCGCTTCAAGCAAACCGTACAGGCACGTTTCCCGGATATCACCTGGATTAATCCGAAAAAAGTCCTCTGCGATGAAAGCCGCTGCCAGACCGTATTGAATGGCATCCCTCTTTACCGGGACGAAAGTCATCTGAACCATGTGGGGTCCACAGAGATTGGTCGGGTTTATCTTGAGCGGTTTGGCAATCCGCTGCCCTAGCCGGACACAATCTTCACCGAACAAAACGTGACTACCGTCACGTTATTCGCTGTGACTACAAAAAGAATGGCGATTTTCCTACATCGCTAGTCGTTTCCCGGACCTAGAATGCCCCCCTTTCGCCATTTTGATTCATCTGGGAAATGTCACATGAAATATCGCTTGATTGTCGCACTGGCTTCTACTTTGGCCTGCAGCAGCGTATTCGCTGCAAGCGCATCACCCAGGGTTGTCGGCGGGGAGACCGCTGACACTAACTGGAACACACTGGTTGCATTGATTGATAAACAGAGAAAACAAGACGCCATCGATGCAGAGCAACCTTTCCCGGTTGGTCAAGGACAGGTCTGTGGCGGCACCTTGCTGTCCCGGGACTGGGTGCTGACCGCAGCACACTGTGTCCGCTCCGGCATCGTTACAACACCGGCCAGTGAACTCGAACTCCTTGTCGGCAGCCAGACCCTGGAGGTCCCCACTGATAGCCCACTGTTGCTGAACGCTGCAAATATCATCGTCCACCCCGGTTACAACGCAGCGACGTTTGAAAACGATATTGCATTGATTCGATTGGCGGAACAGGCCGAAACCGGCAGCCCGGGCATCCATACCGGGGTACTGTCAAAGGTCGACACCGACAGCGCCATGGAAAACCTGGTCAGTTACGATGACATTCTGAGTGTGTTGGGCTGGGGCGTTGCTACCTATCAGGACAGGGATGAGAACCCCGCCACTCTGGAGCCTGTTGCTTTTGTAGAACTGCAAGAAGCAGCGCTGGACTATGTTACCAACGCATCTTGCCAGGCCACTATTGATCTCTATACCAATGGCGATCAGATTCTGGACACCATGCTGTGCGCCAATGAGCCCAACCCGGATCAGGGCGATACCTTTGGGGAAGACTCTTGCCAGGGCGACAGCGGCGGCCCATTGCTACTGACCGGCGCGTTACTGAATGACAGCCCCCAGGTCGGGATTACCAGTTTCGGTTATTCCACCGATGATAAATGTGGCGACTCGGAAATTCCCTCTATCTACACTCGGGTTTCTCAGTATCTGGACTGGATTGAGCAACAGACTGGTGCCGCCGAGCTGGCGCTCCGGGACCTCACCATTGCTGAAGACGGCAATACCTTCCAGGGATTCGGTACCATTGATTTCCAGGTACCGGTAGAAAACGCAGGCAGCCGGCCAGCAACTCATTTCGCTCTGTCTCTCTCGCATCCCGCCGAATTGACCCTGACCCCGTCTCCAGACCAAACCGGGCTTGCCTGCAACCCGTCGGACAACGGACTCACCGCATGTCAGTATGACGGCGCAGCCATCCCCGGCGGATCGAGCCAGCCGTTCGGCTTTACCGCCACGGACAGCAACAGCCAGAGCGATACCGACCTCCAGATAGATGCCACGGTCGAGCTGGACAACCAGCGGGATTACCACCGGTTGAACAACAGCGGCATGATTTCCCTGCAACTCGGGCAACCGGAATTTGCTGTCGCCGCTGAGCCGGTTTGCCTCTCTCCCAGAAACGGCCAGGTTGAGATGCGTGTCGAAGCGACTCTCACCAATACCGATCCGACAATCCACTCCCTCGGCACCCGTCTTACCGGACCGCTGGATGAGGATCTGACCCTTGTGGGCACCCTCAGTACAGGGTGCAGCACCGACGAAGGGAACTATGTTTGCCAACTAGGCAGACTCGATGCAGGGCAGGAACTGGCAGCCACAGTGGTGATCCGTGCCGATGCCGAGATCGAGAAAACCCTGATGGTACAAGTAGAAAACGATAACGGCATCAAAGTCGGATCCATGATGGAGACCGCGGTGGAACTGGATTTCAGTCGTGAAGACCTGGAAGCCTGTCCCGATGTCCCACCCCCTGCGACACGTTCTCCGCGCAGCTCAGGCGGCGGAGGCGGCAGCCTTCCCTTGGGTCTGTTGTCCCTCATGGTGTTGCTGGGTCTGTACCGGCGCAAAGCCTGAACAGACACCACAAAGAAAAGGGCCGGCCTTGCCGGCCCTTTTTTATTGCCGGAAGAATTTGCGACAATGCGGTTTCTTGCCATCGCCAAGTGCGCCCTACCCGAGTCACCCGCAGACCATGCCCAACCTGAAATGTCCCAGTTGCGACCTCCCCCTGCTTCTTTCCGGCAACAGCTGGCAGTGCGACAACGGTCATCGTTTTGATCGCGCCAAACGGGGTTATACCAACCTGCTGCTGGCCCAGCACCGCCGCTCCCGGGCGCCCGGCGACGACAAGGCCATGGTGCAGGCACGCACCGCGTTTCTGGAGCTGGGGCGTTATCAACCGCTGGCCGATGCCCTGCTGGATAACCTGGACGACGAGGACCAGCCCTGGCTGGATATCGGCTGCGGCGAAGGCTGGTATACCTGCCAATTCGCCCGCCGGCTTGGCAGCGCCAATGGCGTGGGCGTGGATATTTCCAAGTTTGCCGTGGACGCGGCGGCCAAACGGGACAAGGTGTTGACCTGGCTGGTGGCCAGTGGCGCCCGCTTGCCGTTGTTTGATAACAGTCAGCAGCGGGTCTTTGTGCTGTTCACACGCTTGTTCACCGACGACATTGCCCGGGTTCTCAAGCCCGGAGGGGAACTGATTGTGGTCGGCACCGGTGAGCAGCATTTGCTGCCTCTGCGCGAGGCACTCTATGAAGAAGTGCGTCAATCCGGGTTCGATGCAGGCAAGTTTCTCGATGCCCGATTCACGCAGATCGACAATCAGGATATCCACCTGGAATGGGTGCCGGATGACGAGCAGGAACTGCAGAATCTCCTGGCCATGACCCCACACCACTGGCGCGCCAAACCGGAAGCCAAGGCCGGTATCGGCAAGCTGGCGGGCCAGACCATGAATGCACATTTTGTGATTCAGCGGTGGGGGAAAATCAATCAATAGTTAATAATGAATAGTTTCGCGGTTGGATGATTGTGGAATCCGCAAGCAAAGAGGCCGCGCCCAAAGCATGGGCGCGGCCTCTTGCGTTGCAGAACAGACAACCCATTTCGCGACGTTA
>NZ_LWEJ01000266.1:0-12493 GCF_001635525.1 Alcanivorax sp. HI0007 | reverse complement strand
CGGCGGCCCACACATGTAGTACTCGCAGTCTTCCGGCGCCGGATGGTCCTTCAGGTACTGCTCGTACAACACGTTATGGATAAAGCCGGTGAGCCCGGTCCAATTGTCTTCCGGCTGGGGATCGGACAACGCCAGATGCCATTCGAAGTTGTCGTTTTCTTCGGCCAGGATGTCATATTCATCGTTGTAGAAGGTCTCACGCCAGCTTCGGGCACCGTACCAGAAGCTGATCTTGCGCTTGGAATTGAGACGCTTCAGCTGATCGAAAATATGACTGCGCATGGGCGCCATCCCGGCACCACCACCGATGAACACCATTTCCGCATCGGTCTTCTTGGCAAAGAACTCACCGAAGGGCCCGAACACGGTAATCTTGTCACCCGGCTTCAGGCTGAACACGTAGGAACTCATGATGCCCGGAGAAATGTCCTTGGAACCCGGAGGCGGCGTGGCAATCCGGATATTGAACTTGAGAATGCCCTTCTCTTCCGGGTAGTTGGCCATGGAGTAGGCGCGGATCACTTCCTCATTGTTCTTGCAGCTCAGATCGAAGAAGTTAAAACGCTCCCAGTCACCCCGGTACTCTTCGCCAATATCGAAATCGGAGAATTTCACGTCGAACGGCGGCGCTTCCAGCTGCACATAGCCACCCGCGCGGAAGTCCACGTTCTCGCCTTCCGGCAATTTGAGGGTCAGCTCTTTAATGAAAGTGGCCACGTTATCGTTGGCGATAACCTCGCACTCCCATTTTTTCACACCGAAGAACTCTTCCGGCACTTCGATCTTCATGTCCTGCTTCACGTTCACCTGGCAGCTCAGGCGCCAGCCGTCGCGAATTTCGCCCTTGGTGAAGTGGCCTTCTTCGGTGGGCAGAATATCGCCACCGCCGTCCAGCACCTTGCACTTGCACTGGGCACAGGTACCACCGCCACCACAGGCAGAAGACAGGAAGATACCCTGATTGGCCAGGGTTCCCAGCAACTTGCCACCGGCAGGGGCATCGATGGATTTCTCTTCATCGCTGTTGATGTTGATGTGCACATCCCCGCTGGCCACCAGCCGGGAACGGGCCATCAGGATCACCGCCACCAGTGCCAGCACAATGGCGGTGAACATGACCACACCGAGAATAATCTCAAAACTCATGATTCAACCCCTTCGCTTACAGCTGCACGCCGGAAAAAGACATGAAGCCCAGAGACATCAGCCCCACGGTGATGAAGGTGATACCCAGACCCTTCAGACCGTCCGGCACATCACTGTATTTCAGCTTCTCGCGAATACCGGCCAACAGCGTGATCGCCAGTGCCCAGCCAACCCCGGCACCGACACCGTAGACCATGGATTCACCAAAGGTGTAGTCACGTTCCACCATGAACAGGGACGCACCCAGAATGGCGCAGTTCACTGTGATCAGCGGCAGGAAGATGCCCAGAGCGTTGTAGAGACTGGGTACATACTTGTCGAGCGTCATTTCCAGGATCTGCACCAGTGCGGCGATAACGCCGATATAGCTCAGCAGGCCCAGGAAACGCAGGTCCAGGCTGGCCAGGGATTCAATCCCGGTCCAGGCCAGGGCGTTCTCGTCCAGCAGGTAGGTAAGGATCAGGTTGTTCACGGGCACGGTAATGGTCAGTACCACTACCACCGCAACCCCCAGACCAATTGCGGTCTGGATCTTCTTGGACACGGCAATAAAGGTACACATGCCCAGGAAGAAGGCCAACGCCATGTTTTCAACAAAGACGGCGCGGACGAACAGGCTCAGATAATGTTCAAACATTCCTCGTCTCCGTTAAAACGCGTCGCTGACACGGGTGTGTGGCTTCATCTTGAAGGTATCTTCTTCCACCTGTTCCGGCTTCCATACCCGGATCGCCCAGATGAACAGGCCGATCAGGAAGAAGGCACTCGGCGGCAGCAGCATCATGCCGTTGGTCACGAACCAGCCACCATCTGCAGCCTTGGTCAGGATCTGCTGACCAAACAGGCTGCCGGCACCCAGCAGTTCACGGATGAAGCCCAGGCCCAGCAGGATCACGGAGTAACCCAGGCCATTGCCCACACCATCCAGGAAGGACGGGATCGGCGGATTCTTCATGGCGAAGGCTTCCGCACGCCCCATCACGATACAGTTGGTGATGATCAGCCCCACGAACACGGACAGCTGCTTGGAAATGCTGTAGGCGTAGGCCTTGAGGAACTGGTCCACCACGATTACCAGCGAGGCAATAATGGTCATCTGCACGATGATCCGGATGCTCGAGGGAATCGAGTTACGGATGCAGCTCACAAAAAAGTTGGAGAACGCCACCACCACGGTCAGTGCGATACACATGGTTAAAGTGGTGCTCAGGTTACTGGTTACCGCCAGGGCGGAGCAGATACCCAGGATCTGCAACGCGATGGGGTTGTTGTCGAAAATCGGACCAAAAAGAATGTCCTTGGTTTTCTCCGCCATTACGCGTCTCCTTCCTGCTGTACGACCGCTTCACCGTTCTGCATGCGCTTCAGGTAGGGACCGAAACCGTTTTCGCCGACCCAGAAGCGCAGCAGGTTGCTGACACCATTACTGGTCAGGGTTGCACCGGCAAGACCATCCACCTTGTGCTCGGCATTCGGCGTTTTGCTGTCAACGGAACCCTTGACCACCTGGATTTCCACTTCACCCTGCTCACCGTAAAGCTTTTTGCCTTCCCACAGGGCTTTCCATTTCGGATTGTCCACTTCACCACCGAGGCCCGGAGTCTCACCGTGCTCGTAGAAACCCAGACCGGACACGGTGTTGGCATCCGGCTCAAGTGCCAGGAAACCATACAGGGTAGACCACAGGCCATAGCCGTGAACCGGCAGAATGATGCGACTCAGCTCGCCGTCATCACCACGGGCCAGGAACACTTCCGCTACCTTCGCCTGGGACTTGATGCCGGCGATATCCTCTTTACCGCTGAGTCGCTCGGAACGCTGGGGATCCTTGGCAGCCTTACGCTGGTCATAGGATTCCGGCATCTCGACGTATTCACCGGTATCGATATCGACAAAACGACGTTCAATACTTTTGAACACCGTATTCACATCCACGCCGGGCTGGTACAGGCCAGCGGCCTGCAGGATGTTCATGCGCTTGTCCAGCAGCTGGTTCTTGCTCTGTACCGGCCGCAGGCTTACCGCTGCGGTGGCAACCACCACACCGCATACCACACAGACCAGAAAGGCAACCAGCAGCGTCTTGCCTACACTTTCTTTATTCGCTGACATTTACACTTCTCCCCCGGTCCGGCGCAGACGACGACGAACGTTCGCCTGTACAACAAAGTGGTCGATTAACGGCGCACAGAGGTTGGAGAACAGGATGGCCATCATCACACCCTCCGGGAACGCCGGATTCACCACCCGGATCAGAACAACCATGACACCGATCAGCGCGCCAAAGATGTACTTGCCGGTATTGGTCATGGAAGCCGATACCGGATCGGTCGCCATATAGATCATGCCGAAGGCAAAGCTGCCCACGGTCAGGTGCCAATACCAGGGCATGGCAAACATGGGGTTAGTGGCGGAACCCACCGCATTCAGCAGGGTACTCAGCGCCACCATGCCCAGGAATACGCCCAGCACGATGCGCCAGGAGGCCACCTTGGTCAGCAACAGTGCCGCACCACCGATCAGAATCGCCAGGGTGGACGTTTCACCGATGGAGCCCTGAATACCGCCCAGGAAGGTTTGCATCCAGGAGATGTTGGCACCGGCATCCGCGGTCAGGTTGCTGGCGAAATCCAGCTGCCCGGCAGCGGCCAGCGCCAACGGCGTCGCACCGGAGAAGTTATCCACCGCCGTCCATACCGCGTCACCGGACATTTCTGCCGGATAAGCGAAGAACAGGAATGCCCGCCCGACCAACGCCGGGTTGAGGAAGTTCTTGCCGGTACCGCCAAATACTTCCTTGCCGATAACCACGCCAAAGGAAATCCCCAGGAACACCTGCCACAACGGGATGGCCGGAGGCAGAATCAAGGTAAACAGGATCCCGGTAACGAAGAAACCCTCGTTCACCTCGTGACCGCGTTTCCAGGCAAACAGGCCTTCCCAGATGAAACCACCCAGATAGACCACAATCAGAATCGGCACGTAGTAAACCATGCCGTGCAGCAGGTTCGACCACAGACTGGAGGCATCAAAGCCTGCCAGCGCCATGACCAGATCGCTACGCCAGCCGGGAATCGGGCTGAAGCCTTCAGCAATCTGCAGGTTGGCCTGATAACCGGTGTTCCACAGCCCGAACAGAATTGCCGGGAAAGCGCAGAACCACACCGTCATCATGATCCGCTTGAGATCGATACCATCACGTACATGCGCGGAGGACCGGGTCACCGAATCCGGGGTGTACAGCATGGTGTCGAACATTTCGTAGAAGGTGTAATACTTCTCGAACTTGCCGCCCTCGTGAAAATGCGGGGCAACCTTGTCGTCCAGAAAACTTCTCATGCCCATGCTCAGCTCTCCGCTTCAATGGTGGTGAGATTGTCGCGCAGAATCGGACCGTATTCGTACTTGCCCGGGCACACAAAGGTGCAGAGGGCCAGGTCTTCTTCCACCAGCTCAAGCGCGCCCAGTGCCGTGGCACTGTCGGTATCGCCAACAATCAGAGCACGCAGCAACTGGGTTGGCAGGATATCCAGCGGCATCACTTCCTCGTAGGCGCCCACCGGCACCATGGCCCGCTCGGAACCGTTGGTGGTGGTGGTAAAGTTGAAGCGCTTACCCGGCATCAGCTTGGACAAGTAGATGTTCATGACCGAGAAGCGGTTCACGCCCGGGGAGATATACCCCAGCAGTTGACGTTCATGGCCTTCAGACAACACTGTCACCTGATTAACGGTGCGGTTCAGGAAGGCCACCGGCCCCTGAGCATTATGACCGCCGAACACAGAGCCGCTGATCAGGCGGTTATCGCCCTCTTTCAGCTCACCCTGAACGAAGTCATCGGTGCTGGCGCCCACGCGGGTACGCAAGGAACGCGGTGTTTTCACCTGCGGGCCGGCCAGAGCCACCACCCGCTGGGAATAGATCTTGCCTTCGGTAAACAACTTGCCGATGGCAATCACGTCCTGATAACCGATCGACCATACCGTCTTCTTCAGGCTAACCGGGTCCAGGTGATGAATGTGTGTACCCACATTGCCTGCCGGGTGCTTGCCGGCAAAGGCTTCTTCACGGACCTGACCGCCGGCAAAGCTTGGCAAATCGGTGTTGGGGCCACGACATACCCACACCGGGCCATCGGTGAGACGGCTCAGCACGGCAAGGCCATGACGGAAAGCCTGCTCGTTTTCCTTGATAACCAGCGCAGGCTCCTGGGCCAGCGGGTTGGTATCGAGTACGGAAACGAAGATGGAGTTCGGAATACTGCCCGGCGCCGGTACCTTGCCGAAGGGGCGAGTCCGCAACAAGGTCCACTCGCCGGAGTCAACCAGCTGACGCTGGACCGTTTCACGGTCCAAACCGCCAATCTGGTCGGCACTGTAGGAATCAAAAGTGACTTCGTCTTCCTGCTCGGCCACTTCAATCACCACCGATTGAAGCACGCGCTTGTGGCCACGATTGATCGCCACCACCTTGCCCGCTGCAGGAGCGGTGTATTTCACACCCTCGGTTTTCTTGTCCGTGAAGATCAACTGGCCTTTTTTGACCACATCGCCTTCGCGGACCTCCATGGTGGGTTTCATGCCCACATAGTCACCGCCGAGCACGGCAACAGAACGAACCTGGTGGCCTTCCTCAATCGTCTGGCGCGGCGCACCAGCGATGGGCAGATCCAGGCCCTTCCTGACTTTAATCATAGTTTCTCGCCCACGTTGCGTGTTGCTGAAGTCGAGGCACATCCGCCTGCAAGCCCCGAAAAGCGGGGAAAATGCCGAGGATGTTCGCTAAAACCGGAATTTGACTTGGGAGCTAGCAGCTGCCAGCGGCGCCATTATAAAGACGCACCTGCCCATTCGCCAGCACCGTCCGACCCGTCTTTCGTCGCACAGAACTGCTTTGGTGCAAAAGAAAAGCCGGTCATGCACCGAAAAAAAGCCCGCAGCGCGGGCTTTTTATTCAAACGCCGTTCAGTCCTTCGGATACGCCGGGTATTCCACCCCGGAGATCTGCTGCAGGATGCGCAACACCTGACAGCTGTAACCGAACTCGTTGTCGTACCACACGTACAGTACGCAATGGCGCCCACTGACAATGGTAGCCTCCGCATCAATCACGGAAGCGTGACGGGAACCCACGAAGTCGGTGGAGACCGCATCCGGGCTGCTGACGAAATCCACCTGGCGCTGCAGCGGAGAATGCAGGCTCACCCAACGCAGGTACTCGTTGAGTTCTTCCAGGGTGGTTTCCTTGCCCAGGGTCAGGTTCAGGATCGCCATGGACACGTTCGGGGTCGGTACCCGGATGGAGTTGCCGGTGAGCTTCCCTTTCAGGGACGGCAGCGCCTTGGCAGCAGCCGTCGCCGCACCGGTTTCGGTCAGCACCATGTTCAGGGGAGCAGAGCGGCCGCGACGAGGACCTTTATGGAAGTTATCCAGCAGGTTCTGGTCGTTGGTGTAGGAATGCACGGTTTCCACGTGGCCGTATTCGATGCCGAACTTGTCTTCCAGCGCCTTCAGCGGCGGCACGATGGCATTGGTGGTGCAGCTGGCAGCGGAGATGATCTTGTCGCTGTCCTCGATCATGTCGTTATTCACGCCATGAACAATGTTTTTCATATCACCTTTGCCCGGCGCGGTCAGCATGACACGGGCAACGCCCTTGCACTGAAGGTGCTGGGAGAGACCTTCCGCATCGCGCCACTTACCGGTGTTATCGATCACCACAGCATTATTGATGCCGTACGCGGTGTAATCGATGGCAGACGGGTCACTGGAGTAGATCACCTTGATGAAGTTGCCGTTGGCGATGATGGCATTTTCTTCTTCATCCACGGCAATGGTGCCGGCGAACGGGCCGTGCACGGAGTCACGACGCAGCAGGCTGGCACGCTTCTGCAGGTCACCCTTGCCGGACTCACGCACTACGATGGCTTTCAGGCGCAGGCCGTCACCGGAACCGGCTTTCTCGATCAGCAGACGGGCCAGAATACGGCCAATACGACCAAAACCGTACAGCACCACGTCCGTGGAGCTGGGCACCGGCCCCTTGTTATTGACCGCTTCCGCCAGCTCTTCGCGCACATAGTCCTCAAGGGACAGGCCGCGGTTGTCTTTCTTGTACTCTACCGCCAGTTTGCCGATATCAATGCGGCAGGGGCCCAGGTCCAGCTTGTTCACTTCCTGCAGAATCGGGAAGGAATCCACCACAGACAGCTCGGAATCTTCGACCTGCTTGACGAAACGGTGGGCTTTCAGGATCTGGATAACAGACTTGTTGACCAGGGAACGGCTGTAAACAGTGGTGGTGACGTTCTTTTCGCGATGCAGCTTGCCAATCATCGGGATCATGGCTTCTGCGATTTCTTCGCGGTTCTTCCAGCGTCCGAAGTGGTCTTCCAGTTTGTTCACGGAGATGCCCCTCTCAGGTTGGGTTCGGGTGAAGAAAACCGTGGCTGGCACCGAAATGCCCGGTTTCTGCGTTCACCGGCGGTGGAGTTTGGGGCGCGAATAATATCGCCAAACGCCACGTTTATCCACCCAAATGGCGGGGATATTACGGTTTCACGAACAATGCTTTCACACGTTCACGCAACACCGGTAAAACCGCTTCCTCGAACCAGGGCCGCTGGCGCAGCCATAGCCGGTTTCGCGGGCTCGGATGAGGCAGCGGGAAGTAGCCAGACTGCAGGGCCCGGTCGAAATCCCGGACATTGTCCGACAGGGTCTTGCCCGGCGACGGCAGGTAGTATTTCTGCGCATACTGCCCCACCAGCAGGGTCAGCTGCAGATCCGGCAGCTCCGCCAGCAACCGTTCATGCCACTGGGGAGCACATTCCGGCCTGGGCGGCAAGTCGCCCCCCTTGCCACGGCCCGGGTAACAGAACCCCATGGGAATAATGGCGATCTGGTTTTCGTCATAAAAGGCTTCCCGGTCCATCTGCAGCCAGTCACGCAGACGGTCCCCGGATGGATCATTCCAGGGAATGCCGGTTTCATGGACCCGGGTGCCCGGTGCCTGCCCCACGATCAGCAACCGGGCGCTCTGCCCTGCCCGCACCACGGGGTTCGGCCCCAAAGGCAGATGGGCCTCACACAACCGGCAGGCCCGGACCTCCTCCAATAAAGGAATCAGTGAACTCATGCCACCGGGCTGTCCGAACGGTGCAGACGCATCAGCCCTTCCTGCGCCACCGAGGCCACCAGGGTGCCGTCCTGGCGATAGATGGAACCGAAATTCATCCCCCGGGAGCCTCCGGCAAAGGGGCTCTCGCTGCGATACAGCAGCCATTCATCAATACGGAAATCCCCGTGGAACCACATGGCATGGTCGATGCTCGCGCACTGCACATGGGGCTGCCAGAAGTTCATGCCGTGGGGCAGCATGGCGGTCCCCATCAGCCCGAAATCCGAGCAGTAGGCCAGCAGCGCCCGCTGGGTCATGGGGTCTGCCTCCACCGAATCGACCACCTTGAACCACACTTCCCGCAGCGGCGGTTCCGGCTGGGAAGAAATCGGATCACGGGGCGTGACCGGGCGGAATTCCACCGGCCGATCCTGGAGAAAGGCTTCGCGGTACTGTTCCGGCAACCGTGCCACCAGCTTCTGCCGGGCCGCCTCGTCATTCTCCAGGCCTTCCGGGCCTGCCACCTCCGGCATGGGCGCCTGATGGGCAACGCCCTCCTCTTCGACCTGGTACGACGCCGCCAGCGAGAAAATCGGCCGGCCATGCTGGATGGCGTTGACCCGGCGGGTAGTAAAGCTCCTGCCGTCCCGAATGCGGTCCACATCGTAGACAATGGGCTTGGTGAAATCTCCGGCCCGCAGGAAATAGGCGTGCAAGGAGTGCACGGAACGATCAGCTGGCACGGTTTTCGACGCCGCCAGCAACGCCTGCCCTGCCACCAGCCCCCCAAACACACTTTGCTGGCCGTTGGCCTGGCTTTGCCCCCTGAACAAATTATTTTCCAGCTGCTCCAGGTCAAACAGCGCCATCAGTTCCCGAACCGATGCATTCATAGCCAATCCTCAGCGCAAAAAACAAAAACGCATCTTAACCGCTGTCAGCCCGCATGTTCAGCCCCCACCCTGCAGGAGCCCCGGTTGACGCTGCAATGGCCGGGGAAGCCCCTCACCGCTACAATACGCCGCCTGATACCCCACCGAACACGCAGGAAACGGGTCTTAATGAAGTTACTCCCTGACAGCCCTCTTTTCCCCACCGGCCCCGAGCACTACAAAGACTGGGCCGGGCTGGACAGCGGTAGCCTGGCTGCGGTGCTGGCCGAGCTGGCCCGAAGCCAGGACCATCTGTTTGTGGTGTTGGCCCCCAACAGCAGCCGTGCCCAGCACCTGGCCGACTCACTGGATTTTTACCTGGCGGGCAGCCAGACGCCGGTGATGCTGTTTCCGGACTGGGAGACCCTGCCCTACGACCTGTTCAGCCCCCATCAGGACATTATCAGCGACCGTATCCGCGTGCTTCACCAGCTGCCCACCAGCCACAAGGGCATCCTGGTCGTCCCCGTGAATACCCTGATGCAGAGGCTGGCGCCACCACTGCACATCACCGGCAACAGCTTCCTGCTCAAGGTGGGCGACACCTTTGACATGGAAGCGACCCGCCAACGGCTGGTGGCCTGTGGCTATCGACAGCGGGATAACGTCTACGAACATGGCGAATTCGCCGTACGCGGCGCCATCATGGATATCTTCCCCATGGGCGCGGATCAACCCTTCCGTATTGAGCTGTTCGACGACGAGATCGAATCCCTGCGCCTGTTCGACGCGGAAAGCCAGCGCTCCACCGGCAAGGTGGAAGAGATCACCCTGCTGCCGGCGGCGGAATACCCGCTCAGCGCTGACGGCATCAGCAGCTTTCGCACCGCTTTCCGCGATACCTTTGACGTGGACACCCGCGGCGTACCGCTCTATCAGGATGTGTCCGATGGCCTGTCGGCGCCGGGGCTGGAGTACTACCTGCCCTTGTTCTTCGAGCACATGGCCACCCTGTTTGACTACCTGCCCGACGATGTACGGCTGGTGGAAATGGCCGGCAGCCAAGGTGCCGTGGAGCATTTCTGGGCGGACGTGGAACAACGCTATGAATCCCGCCGCCACGATATCCACCGGCCCATTCTGGCACCCTGGAAACTGTACCTGCGTCCGGAGGAGCTGGGCGCCTCCCTCAAGCAACATCCCCGGGCAAGGCAGACCGGCAGTGATGCCGACAGGAAACATGCCATCCAGTTCGACGTGGCAGCCATGCCGGCACTCACCGCCGACGTGCGCGCCAGCAATCCGCTGGCCCTGTTGCATACCTTCGCCGACGCCCATCCGGACACCCGCATTCTGCTCTGTGCGGAAACCGCCGGCCGCCGGGAGGCCCTGCTGGAGCTAATGCAGAAAATCGGCATCCAGCCATCGCTGAAAGACAACTGGCCGGACTTTATCGCCCGGCCGGAGCGCTGGAGCCTGACCCGTGGCGAGCTGGATGCGGGCTTTTACGCCCCCGAACATGAACTCTTGGTGGTCACCGAAAACGACCTTTACGGGGAGCGCGTCCTGCAACGCCGGCGCCGTAAATCCAGCAGCGACGATGGCGCCGCCGAGCAGGCTTTCCGCTCCCTGGGCGAGCTCACGGAAGGCTCCCCGGTGGTGCATCTGGAACACGGCGTGGGCCGCTATCTGGGCCTGATCCACATGGAAGTGGACCGCCAGCAACACGAATTCCTGCTGCTGGAATATGCCGGCGGCGACAAACTCTACGTGCCGGTCTCTTCTCTGCATCTGATCAGCCGCTACGGCGGCGGCGATACTGCCCCGCTCAACCGGCTGGGCACCGAGCAGTGGAGCAAGGCCCGGCAGAAGGCGGCGGAAAAAATCCACGATGTGGCCGCGGAACTGCTCAACACCTACGCCCGCCGCGAGGCCCGCCAGGGCAAGCAGTTCGACGTGGACATGAGCGATTACGAGCGCTTCAGCGCCGGCTTCCCCTTTGAGGAAACCCCGGACCAGCAGGCCGCCATTGCCTCGGTGATTGCCGACATGCAATCCAGCCAACCCATGGACCGGCTGGTGTGCGGCGATGTGGGCTTCGGCAAGACCGAAGTGGCCATGCGCGCCGCCTTTGTGGCGGTGGAAAACCAGACCCAGGTGGCGGTGCTGGTGCCCACCACCCTGCTCGCCCAGCAGCATTACGAATCCTTCACCGACCGCTTTGCCGACTGGCCGGTGAATATCGAAGTGTTGTCACGCTTCCGCAGCGCCAAGGACAAGACCCAGGTCCTCAAACGCCTGAAAGAAGGCAAAGTGGATATCCTGGTGGGCACCCATCAGTTGCTGCAGGAAACCGTGTCGTTCAGCGACCTGGGGCTGATCATCGTGGACGAGGAACACCGTTTCGGGGTACGCCACAAGGAACGGCTCAAGCAGATGCGCGCCGAGTGCGACATTCTCACCCTCACCGCCACGCCGATCCCCCGCACCCTGAACATGGCCTTCAGCGGCATGCGCGACATCTCCATCATCGCCACCCCGCCGCAGAAACGCCTGTCCGTAAAAACCTTCGTGCAGCAGCACAACGACACCACCATCAAGGAGGCCCTGCTCCGTGAGCTGCTCCGGGGGGGGCAGGTGTATTACCTGCACAACGACATCGACACCATGGAGCGGACCGCCGAGGACATCCGCAAGCTGGTCCCCGACGCCCGCGTAGGGATTGCCCACGGGCAGATGCGCGAGCGGGAACTGGAAGCGGTGATGAGCGACTTCTACCACCGTCGCTTCAATGTGCTGGTTTGCTCCACCATCATCGAAACCGGTATCGATGTGCCCAGCGCCAATACCATCATCATTGATCGGGCAGACAAGCTGGGGCTGGCTCAGCTGCACCAGTTGCGTGGCCGGGTTGGCCGCAGCCATCACCAGGCCTACGCGTATCTGATCACGCCAAGCCCCAAGGCAATGACCAAGGACGCCCTCAAACGACTGGAGGCCATCGAACAGGCCACCGACCTGGGGGCCGGCTTCATGCTCGCCAGCCAGGATCTGGAAATTCGTGGCGCCGGGGAACTGTTGGGCGAAGAGCAGCATGGCAACATCGAAACCATCGGCTTCAGTCTCTACATGGAGATGCTGGAACAGGCGGTGGAAGCCCTGAAACGGGGCGAACAACCGGACGTGGAAAAGCCCCTCAGCGGCGGCCCGGAGCTGAACCTGCGCATTCCCGCACTGATTCCCGAGGATTACCTGCCCGACGTGTTCGGCCGATTGACACTCTACAAGCGCATTGCCGGCTGCAAGACCCGCGATGGCCTGAAAGAGCTGCAGGTAGAGATGATCGACCGCTTCGG
>NZ_LWEJ01000265.1:0-16358 GCF_001635525.1 Alcanivorax sp. HI0007 | reverse complement strand
GGACGAAGGTCGTGCAGGCGAGAACGTTGGTGTTCTGCTGCGTGGTACCAAGCGTGATGAGGTTGAGCGTGGCCAGGTACTGGCCAAGCCGGGCTCCATCAAGCCGCACACCAAGTTCATTGCTGAGGTGTACGTGCTGAGCAAGGACGAAGGTGGTCGTCACACCCCGTTCTTCAACGGCTACCGTCCGCAGTTCTACTTCCGTACCACCGACGTAACGGGTGCATGTACCCTGCCGGAAGGTACCGAGATGGTTATGCCGGGCGACAACGTGCAGATGGACGTTGAGCTGATCGCGCCGATCGCCATGGAAGACGGCCTGCGCTTCGCTATCCGCGAAGGTGGCCGTACCGTTGGCGCCGGTGTGGTAGCCAAAATCACCGAGTAATTGTCGCGGTGATCAAGGGTGGCGGGCTAGCCTGCCACCCTGTTTTGTTTAAGGATTTCAGAGTTACAGGCCAGTAGTTCAATTGGTAGAGCACCGGTCTCCAAAACCGGCTGTTGGGGGTTCGAGTCCCTCCTGGCCTGCCAATTTTCCCAAGGCTGCCACTTGGGTGGTGGGGTGCATCGTAAGATGAGCGAGAAAACAGAAGCACGTTCCGGCTCTGCCGCCTTCGAGGCGGTGAAGTGGTTGCTGGTGGTTGGCCTGGTGGCCGCCGCTGTCGTCGGTAATAGCTATTTCTCCGAGCAGCCCACTCTTTACCGGGTGGTCGGTGTTGTTGCTGTTGCCCTGGTCGCAGTGTTCTTTGCTCTGCAGACCGAGCAGGGCAAGGCATTCAATCAGCTTCGCAAGGATTCCATGGTCGAGCTGCGTAAAGTGGTGTGGCCGACGCGTCAGGAAACCCTGCAGACCACGTTGATTGTGCTTGTCTTTGTTGTGATTGTGGCCCTGTTGCTGTTTGTGCTCGACTGGATTCTCGGTGGGCTCATGTCCTGGGTTATTGGCTAAGGGGTAAACATGGCAAAGCGCTGGTATGTGGTACATGCCTATTCGGGTTTCGAGAAGCACGTAAAACGCGCCCTGGAAGAGCGCGTTAAATTGCGTTCTATGGAAGAGCTTTTTGGTGAAATCCTGGTTCCTACCGAAGAAGTGGTAGAGATCAAGGGTGGCCAAAAGCGCAAGTCCGAACGCAAGTTCTTCCCGGGTTATGTGCTGGTGCAAATGGAGATGTGTGATGACTCCTGGCACCTGGTTAAAGAAACCCCGAAGGTAATGGGCTTTATTGGCGAAGATCCGAAGAATCCGGGTCGTGTCTCGCCGATTACCCAGAAAGAGGCAGATGCCATTCTTCGTCGCATGGATGATGCGGTGGAGAAGCCGAAGCCGAAGACATTGTTTGAAGCGGGTGAAGTGGTGCGTGTTAACGATGGCCCCTTTGCCGACTTCAATGGTGTGATCGAAGAAGTGAATTACGAAAAGAGCCGCTTGCAGGTGGCAGTAATGATCTTCGGTCGTTCAACACCGGTAGAGCTGGAGTTTGGTCAGGTCGAAAAGACCTGATACTGCCCGGCAACGGATTTATGGTGCCCTGGTCGCTGAAAAGCGGCCGGGGTGTTTTGACAACCTGAGGGGAGCCCGCTGTCGGCGTGGCGTTTGCACCCAAGGAGTCTTGCAATGGCGAAGAAAGTCCAAGCCTACATCAAGCTGCAGGTAGCAGCGGGTCAGGCTAACCCGTCCCCGCCGGTTGGTCCCGCTCTGGGTCAGCACGGTGTGAACATCATGGAGTTCTGTAAGGCGTTCAACGCCCAGACCCAGCAGCTGGATGCCGGTGCGCCGGTTCCTGTTGTTATCACCGTTTATAGCGACCGTTCCTTTACCTTCACCATGAAGACGCCGCCGGCCTCTTACCTGCTGAAGAAAGCGGCCGGTATCAAGAGCGGTTCTGGTGAGCCGAACACCAAGAAAGTGGGCAAGGTAACCCGTGAGCAGCTGGAAGAGATCGCCAAGGCCAAAGAGCCGGATCTGACTGCTGCTGATCTGGAAGCCGCTGTGCGCACTATCGCGGGCTCTGCCCGTTCCATGGGCCTGGATGTGGAGGGTTAACCAATGGCTAAGTTGTCCAAGCGTACCCGCGCCATCCGGGAAAAAGTGGAAGCTGGCAAACTGTACCAGGTAGAAGAAGCTGTGGCCCTGCTGGCCGAGCTGTCCACCGTTAAGTTCAAGGAATCCCTGGACGTGGCGGTGAACCTGGGTGTTGACCCGCGTAAATCTGATCAAAACGTTCGTGGTGCTTCCGTGCTGCCCCACGGTACGGGTAAAACCGTTCGCGTGGCGGTATTTGCTCAGGGCGCCAAGGCTGAAGAAGCGAAAGAAGCCGGTGCCGACGTGGTAGGTTTCGACGACCTGGCCGAGCAGGTTCAGGGCGGTGAAATCAACTTTGATGTGGTCATCGCTTCCCCTGACGCCATGCGCGTTGTCGGCAAGCTGGGCACCATCCTGGGTCCCCGTGGTCTCATGCCTAACCCGAAGGTGGGTACTGTAACTCCTGATGTTGCCCAGGCCGTGAAAAACGCCAAGGGTGGTCAGGTTCGTTACCGCACCGACAAAGGCGGCATCGTGCACTGCACCGTGGGCCAGGTGGGTTTTGACGCCAATGCGATCAAGGAAAACGTGGAATCGCTGCTGGCTGACCTGAAGAAAGCCAAGCCGTCATCTGCCAAGGGTACCTATTTCAAGAAGGTGACCCTGTCCACCACCATGGGCCCCGGTCTGAATATCGATCCGGCGTCACTGGCGATGTAACTGAATTTGAGCCTGGTGCTTGCTGGCCAGGTTCGCAAGGGCTTTGATCCCGATGACTCACTCTTCAATGAGGGTCTCGTCGGGGCGTCAAAGACCGCAGGTTTCCGGTTCTGTTAGGAGTCTGCCTTTATGAGGCAAGTAACAAACCGGGATTAAGGGGTAACCGCCTGCGCAGGCGCGGTAGTTGTTTCCTGACTCGTTCAGGTTGTGGCTCCGCGATAACGGCCGGGAAACCGGCCCTGGCGACCGCCTCGAAATCAGATTGCAGTCGATTTTGACGGTTAATGTTTGTGAATCCAGGAGGTAAACATGCCTTTGAATCTGGAGGACAAACGGGCGATTGTTGCTTCGGTCAATGCTGTAGCTACTGAAGCGCTGTCTGCTGTGGTTGCTGACTATCGTGGTCTCACTGTTTCTCAGATGACTGAGTTGCGTAGTAAGGCCCGTGAAACCGGCGTGTACCTGAAAGTGGTACGTAATACGCTGGCGAAGTTCGCCGTGAAAGACACTGATTATGAGTGTCTGAGCGACGTTCTGGTTGGCCCCACTGTTTTGGCTTTTTCCCAGGATGATCCGGGTGCAGCTGCCCGCCTCATCAAGGATTTTGCTAAAGACAATGACGCGCTGGAAGTTAAGGCTCTGGCTGTGGGTGGTATAGCGTATGGTCCTCAGGACATTGATGTCCTGGCCAAGCTGCCGACTCGCGACGAAGCACTTTCTCAGCTCATGTCCGTTATGCAGGCCCCGGTGGCCAAGTTTGTTCGTACCCTCAACGAGGTGCCCGGCAAATTTGTTCGCACGGTTGCTGCAGTCAAGGACCAGAAACAGAGTGCCGCCTGATTTGTCAGGCTGCGTAACTACCCGATCCAATCGGATCGCCCGTGTGGTGATTTAGGAGATTGAAAATGGCCGTTTCCAAAGAAGATATCCTCGGCGCTATCGCCGATATGAGCGTTATGGACCTCGTTGAACTGATCGAGGCCATGGAAGAGAAATTCGGCGTAACCGCCGCTGCCGCTGTTGCCGCTGCTCCTGCAGCTGCCGCTGGTGGTGAAGCTGCTGCCGAAGAAAAGACCGAGTTTGACGTTGTTCTGACCGGTTTCGGTGACAAGAAAGTTGGCGTGATCAAGGCTGTCCGTGAAGTAACCGGCCTGGGTCTGAAAGAAGCCAAAGAGCTCGTTGAAGGTGCACCTGCTTCTGTTAAAGAAGGCGCCTCCAAGGACGAAGCCGAAGAGATCAAGAAAAAGATCGAAGAGGCTGGCGGTACTGCCGAGCTCAAGTAAGCGCATTTGCGCAATGCCTTTCCACAATAATGCGGAAAGGCACCGGCTGGCAGCTTGAGGGCTGCCAGCCTTTTGTCGTTTCTGTATGAGAGGTTTCATGCAGAAATATCACCCAAGGGTGATAGATCAACAGCTGAGGAACGCAGATGGCATACTCATTCACTGAGAAAAAGCGGATCCGCAAAGATTTCGGCAAGCTTCCGAAGGTTATGGAGGTCCCGTACCTTCTGGCCATACAGCTCGATTCTTACAGTAAATTTCTGCAGCAGGATAAAAGTGCAGAAGAGCGTCTGGACCAGGGTCTGGAAGCCGCTTTCCGGTCAGTATTTCCGATTTCAAGTTATTCCGGGAATGCCGCGCTGGAGTATGCCGGCTATGAGTTCGGCAAGCCTGTTTTTGATGTAAAAGAATGTACTGTTCGTGGTACCACCTACGCCGCACCGCTGCGCGTACGGATTCGTCTGGTCATCTATGACAAGGAATCCAGTGGGGCTATCAAGGATATCCGTGAACAGCAGGTCTACATGGGCGAAATGCCCCTGATGACCGAAAACGGTACCTTTGTGATCAACGGTACCGAGCGTGTCATTGTGTCCCAGCTGCACCGTTCCCCCGGTGTGTTTTTCGACCACGATAAAGGCAAGACTCACTCCTCCGGCAAGCTGCTCTATTCCGCCCGGGTGATTCCTTACCGTGGGTCCTGGCTGGACTTCGAATTCGATCCCAAGGACCAGGTGTTCGTCCGGATCGACCGTCGCCGCAAGTTGCCGGCGACGATCCTGCTGCGTGCGTTGGGCTATACCTCCGACGAAGTGTTGGAGATGTTCTTCGAGACCAACGAGATTGCAGTGGAAGACGGCATTTACCGCATGAAGCTGGTGCCGGAGCGTCTGCGTGGTGAAACCGCGACCTTCGATATCCTGGCGGACGGTGAAGTCGTGGTGGAGCGTGGCCGTCGTATTACTGCGCGCCACATTCGCCAGCTGGAAAAGGCCAATATCGAGTACCTGGAAATTCCTGCCGAATACCTGCAGGGCAAGTACCTGGCCAAATCCATCATCGATCAGGACACCGGCGAGATCCTGGTGGAGTGTAACACCGAGCTGACAGCGGAAACGCTGGAGAAGCTGGAGCAGGGCGGAATTACCGATTTCGAAACCCTGTACACCAACGACCTGGACAACGGCCCGTTCATGGCCGACACCCTGCGTGCTGACCCGACCCGGACTCCCCTGGAGGCACTGGTCGAGATCTACCGCATGATGCGTCCGGGCGAGCCGCCCACCAAGGAAGCGGCGGAAAACCTGTTCAAGAACCTGTTCTTCACCGACGAGCGTTACGACCTGTCCGGTGTGGGGCGTATGAAGTTCAACCGTCGTCTCGGTCGCGAAGACGAAACCGGTCCCGGTATCCTCTATGACGGTCGCTACTTCAGCTCCCGTACCGATGAGGAAGGCAAGCAGTACTTTGCCCAGATGGGTGAAGAAACCTCCGACATCATCGAGGTGCTGCGCACCCTGGTCGACATCCGCAACGGTAACGGTGTGGTGGATGATATCGATCACCTGGGCAACCGTCGTGTGCGTTCCGTGGGTGAAATGGCCGAAAACCAGTTCCGTGTGGGTCTGGTGCGTGTGGAGCGTGCGGTCAAGGAGCGTCTGAGCCTGGCAGAATCCGAAGGCCTGATGCCCCAGGACCTGATCAACTCCAAGCCGGTGGCGGCTGCCGTGAAAGAGTTCTTTGGCTCTTCCCAGCTGTCCCAGTTTATGGATCAGAACAACCCGCTGTCCGAGATCACGCACAAGCGTCGTGTGTCCGCGTTGGGCCCCGGTGGTCTGACCCGTGAGCGTGCCGGCTTTGAGGTTCGTGACGTTCACCCGACCCACTACGGTCGTGTGTGTCCGATCGAGACCCCTGAAGGTCCGAACATCGGTCTGATCAACTCCCTGGCCACCTATGCCCGCGCCAACGAGTACGGCTTCCTGGAGTCGCCGTATCTGAAGGTCATTGACGGCAAGGTCAGCGAAGAAATCGAATATCTGTCAGCCATCGAGGAAGCCGAGTGCGTGATCGCACAGGTGGACGCGAAGATGACCGACGAGGGCGGTTTCGCGGAAGACTTCGTGACGGTTCGTCACCGCTACGAATTTACCGTGATGGAGCGTGACACCATTACCCATATGGATGTGTCTCCTCGCCAGGTCGTGTCTGTGGCGGCGTCACTGATTCCGTTCCTCGAGCACGATGATGCGAACCGCGCATTGATGGGCTCCAACATGCAGCGTCAGGCTGTGCCCACCCTGCGTGCCGACAAGCCGCTGGTAGGTACCGGTTTCGAGCGTCACGTGGCCCGTGACTCCGGCGTGTGTGTGGTGGCAACCCGTGGCGGTATCGTCGACAAGGTGGATGCATCACGGATCATCGTGAAAGTGAACGATGACGAAGTGAACGAAGGGGAAGCGGGTGTAGATATCTACAACCTGACCAAATACACCCGTTCCAACCAGAACACCTGCATCAACCAGCGTCCGCTGGTGAAAGTGGGTGACCGGGTTGCTGCCCGCGATATCATGGCTGATGGTCCGTCCGTGGACATGGGCGAACTGGCCCTGGGTCAGAACATGCGCGTGGCGTTCATGCCCTGGAACGGCTACAACTTCGAGGATTCCATCCTGATCTCCGAGCGGGTGGTCAAGGAAGATCGTTTCACCTCCATTCATATTCAGGAGCTGACCGCGATCGCCCGTGACACCAAGCTGGGTCCGGAAGAAATCACTGCCGATATTCCCAACGTGGGTGAGGCGGCACTGTCCAAACTGGACGAGTCCGGCATTGTTTACATCGGTGCGGAAGTGGGCGCTGGCGACATTCTGGTTGGCAAGGTGACACCGAAAGGTGAGACCCAGCTGACCCCGGAAGAGAAGCTGTTGCGTGCCATCTTCGGTGAGAAAGCCTCTGACGTGAAAGATACCTCCCTGCGAGTGTCATCCGGCGTCAAGGGTACCGTCATCGACGTGCAGGTCTTTACCCGCGATGGCGTGGAGAAAGATGAGCGAGCCAAGCAGATCGAGCAGGACTCCCTGGACCAGTTCCGCAAGGACTTGAAAGACGAGTTCCGTATCGTTCAGCAGGATATCCTGGAGCGTCTGCGCACCGTGCTGGTGGGCAAAAAGGTTAACGGTGGTGCCGGCTTCAAGCGTGGCACCGAGCTGACTGCCGATGCGCTGGACAATCTGGATGCGGACAAGTGGTTCGAGCTGCGCCCGGCCGACGACGATGTGGCCGAGCAGCTTGAGCGTGCCCAGCAGTATCTGGAACTGCACAAGAAAGAGCAGGACGAGCGCTACCGGGACAAGCAGGCCAAGATCTCTGGCGGTGATGACCTGGCTCATGGCGTGCTGAAAGTGGTCAAGGTTTACCTGGCTATCAAGCGTCGTATCCAGCCCGGTGACAAGATGGCGGGCCGTCACGGTAACAAGGGTGTGATCTCCGTGATCATGCCGGAAGAAGATATGCCGTACGACGAGCACGGTGTGCCGGTGGATGTGGTGTTGAACCCGCTGGGTGTACCGTCCCGTATGAACGTGGGTCAGATTCTGGAAACCCATCTGGGCTGGGCTGCCAAGGGTCTTGGTGAGCGTATCGGCGAGATGCTGGCCGAGCAGAAGAAAGTGGCGGAAATTCGCGGCTTCCTGGACAAGATCTACAACAAGGCAGGTGCCGGTGGTTCACCGGAAGATCTGGACAGCTTCAGCGATGACGAAATCATTGAGCTGGCCCAGAACCTGGTTGGTGGTGTTCCCATGGCAACCGCGGTATTTGACGGCGCCAAGGAATTCGAGATCAAGGAACTGCTGGAGCTTGCCGGTTACGATCGTTCCGGTCAGATGCAACTCTGGGATGGCCGTACCGGTGAGAAGTTTGATCGCAAGGTCACCGTTGGCTACATGTACATGCTGAAGTTGAACCACCTGGTGGACGACAAGATGCATGCCCGCTCCACCGGCTCCTACAGCCTGGTAACCCAGCAGCCGCTGGGTGGTAAGGCGCAGTTTGGTGGTCAGCGTTTCGGTGAGATGGAAGTGTGGGCGCTGGAAGCCTATGGTGCCGCCTACACCTTGCAGGAAATGCTTACCGTGAAGTCCGATGATGTGAATGGCCGTACTCGTATGTACAAGAACATCGTGGATGGTGATCACCGTATGGACCCGGGTATGCCGGAATCCTTCAACGTATTGCTGAAGGAAATCCGCTCTCTCGGTATCAATATCGAGTTGGAAAACGACTGAAGCGATGTGTGCCGCTTCCCTGCGGGGGAGCGGCTCGCGTTGTTACCCGGGTTTAGGAAAGAATTGAGAGCGTAAAGCTCGCTACGGAGGACTGGCCTTGAAAGACCTGCTGAATCTGCTTAAAAGTCAGGGACAAGTCACGGAGTTTGATAAACTCAAGATCTCTCTGGCACCGCCGGATCTGATCCGCTCCTGGTCTTTCGGCGAAGTGAAAAAGCCGGAAACCATTAACTATCGTACCTTCAAGCCGGAACGGGATGGCCTGTTCTGTGCGCGTATCTTTGGTCCGATCAAGGACTATGAGTGTCTGTGCGGCAAGTACAAGCGTCTCAAGCACCGTGGTGTGATCTGTGAGAAGTGTGGCGTCGAAGTCACCCTTTCCAAGGTTCGCCGTGAGCGCATGGGCCATATCGAACTGGCCAGCCCCACCGCGCACATCTGGTTCCTGAAGTCGCTGCCGTCCCGTATCGGTCTGATGCTGGACATGACCCTGCGTGATATCGAGCGGGTTCTGTACTTCGAGTCCTTTGTGGTGACTGAGCCGGGCATGACCACCCTTGAGCGTGGTCAGCTGCTGACTGACGAAGAGTACTTCGATGCCCTGGAAGAGTTCGGTGACGAATTCGAAGCCAAGATGGGTGCCGAGGCCGTACAGCAGTTGCTCATGGAGCTGGACCTGGTCGAAGAGATCAAGATCCTGCGCGAAGAAGTGGAATCCACCAACTCCGACACCAAGCTGAAGAAGCTGTCCAAGCGTCTGAAGCTGATGGAAGCCTTCAAGGATTCCGGTAACAAGCCGGAGTGGATGATTCTCACCGTGCTGCCGGTGCTGCCGCCGGATCTGCGTCCGCTGGTACCGCTGGACGGTGGTCGTTTTGCCACCTCCGACCTGAACGATCTGTACCGTCGGGTGATCAACCGGAACAACCGTCTCAAGCGCCTGCTGGACCTGAGCGCCCCGGACATCATCGTGCGCAACGAAAAGCGCATGCTGCAGGAATCGGTGGATGCGCTGCTGGATAACGGTCGTCGTGGCCGTGCCATCACCGGTTCCAACAAGCGCCCGCTGAAATCCCTGGCTGACATGATCAAGGGTAAGCAGGGTCGTTTCCGTCAGAACCTGCTGGGTAAGCGGGTGGACTACTCCGGTCGTTCCGTGATCGTGGTGGGGCCGTCTCTCAAGCTTCACGAGACCGGCCTGCCCAAGAAGATGGCGCTGGAACTGTTCAAGCCGTTCATCTTTGCCAAGCTGGAAGCCCGTGGTCTGGCGACCACCATCAAGGCGGCCAAGAAAATGGTCGAGCGCGAAACTGCCGAGGTCTGGGATATCCTGGCGGAAGTGATTCGCGAGCACCCGGTCATGTTGAACCGGGCGCCGACCCTTCACCGTCTGGGTATCCAGGCGTTCGAGCCGGTACTGATTGAAGGTAAGGCGATCCAGCTGCATCCGCTGGTGTGTGCGGCCTTCAACGCGGACTTCGATGGTGACCAGATGGCGGTGCATTTGCCGCTGACCCTGGAAGCCCAGCTGGAAGCCCGCGCGTTGATGATGTCCACCAACAACATCCTGTCGCCGGCCAATGGTGAGCCCATCATCGGCCCGACTCAGGACGTGGTACTGGGTCTGTACTACATCAGCCGCGAAAAGGTGAACGCCAAGGGTGAAGGCCAGATTTTTGCCGACACCAAGGAAGTGATGCGTGCCCTGGCCAACAAGCAGGTTGATCTGCATGCCCGGGTGAAAGTGCGTGTTCATGAAGTGGTGCGTGATCTGGAAGGTGGCGTTGAAGAGCGCACCTTTATCGCTGATACCACTCCGGGTCGCTGTAAGCTGTGGGATATCGTGCCCACCGGTCTGGGCTTCGCCATGGTCAACCAGAACATGACCAAGAAGGCGATTTCCAAGCTGTTGAACACCTGCTACCGGATTCTGGGTACCAAAGAAACCTGTATCTTTGCCGACCAGCTGATGTACCTGGGCTTCCGCGAAGCCACCCTGTCCGGTTCCTCCATTGGTGTGGAAGACATGGTGATCCCGGATGCCAAGTACACCATGATTGACGCGGCCGAAGACGAGGTTCGCGAGATCGAGGAGCAATTCGCTTCCGGTCTGGTAACCCGTGGTGAGCGTTATAACAAGGTGGTGGATATCTGGGCTCGTACCAACGACCAGATCGCCAAGGCAATGATGGAAAACCTGCGCGTCGAAGTGGTGAAGAACCGCGACGGCGAGGACGAAGAGCAGGGTTCCTTCAACTCTATCTTTATGATGGCCGATTCCGGTGCGCGGGGCTCCCCGGCACAGATTCGTCAGCTGGCCGGTATGCGTGGTCTGATGGCGAAGCCGGATGGTTCCATCATCGAAACGCCGATCACCAGTAACTTCCGTGAAGGTCTGAACGTACTCCAGTACTTCATCTCCACTCACGGTGCCCGTAAAGGTCTGGCCGATACCGCCTTGAAGACGGCGAACTCCGGTTACCTGACCCGCCGTCTGGTGGACGTGGCTCAGGATCTGGTCGTCACCGAGGATGACTGTGGTACTGAGGAAGGCCTGCTGATGGCGCCGCTGATTGAAGGCGGTGACGTGGTGGAAGGTCTGGGTGAGCGTGTTCTGGGTCGTGTGGTGGCCCGGGATGTGATGAACCCGCTGCAGCAGGACGAAGTCCTGGCGGAAGCCGGCACCCTGCTGGATGAAGTATGGGTCAACAAGCTGGAATCCATGGGTGTGGATGAGGTGCTGGTGCGCTCGCCGATCACCTGTGCCACCCGCTGGGGTGTGTGTTCCACCTGTTACGGCCGTGACCTGGCCCGTGGCCATCAGGTCAATGTGGGTGAAGCGGTGGGCGTTATTGCCGCCCAGTCCATCGGTGAGCCGGGTACCCAGCTGACCATGCGTACCTTTCACATCGGTGGTGCGGCCAGCCGGGCGTCTGCGGTGTCCAGCATCCAGATCAAGCACGGCGGCAAGGTGCGTTTCCATAACGCCAAGCACGTACAGCACAAGGACGGTCTGGTGATCGTTTCCCGTTCCGCCGACCTGGCGGTAGCGGATGAGCTGGGCCGTGAGCGTGAGCGTTACAAGCTGCCCTATGGTGCGACTGTGACCGTGGGCGAAGGTGATCAGGTTGATGGCGGTCAGGTGGTTGCCACCTGGGATCCCCATACCCACCCGATCATCGCGGAAGTGGAAGGCAAGGTGCAGTTCGGTGATATGGAAGAAGGTATCACCGTAAACCACCAGACCGACGAACTGACCGGTCTGACCAACATCGAAGTGCTGGGTACCCAGAACCGTCCCGCCGCCGGCAAGGACATGCGCCCCGTAGTGCGTGTGGTTGATGGCAAGGGTAAGGCGGTATTGATGCCCAACACTGACATGCCGGCCCAGTACCTGCTGCCGGGTGGTGCGCTGTGTGGTCTCAAGGATGGTGCCAGCATCTCCGTGGGTGACGTGATTGCGCGGATTCCGCAGGAATCCTCCAAGACCCGTGACATCACCGGTGGTCTGCCCCGGGTTGCCGACCTGTTCGAGGCACGGAACCCGAAAGAGGCTGCCATCCTGGCCGAGAAGACCGGTACCGTGTCCTTCGGCAAGGAAACCAAAGGCAAGGTTCGCCTGGTGATTACCCCGGATGACGGTGGTGACACCTACGAAGAGCTGATTCCCAAGTGGCGCCAGCTCAACGTGTTCGAAGGTGAGAAAGTGGAAAAGGGTGAAGTGGTCTCTGACGGCCCGCTCAACCCCCACGATATCCTGCGCCTGATGGGTGAATCCGAGCTGGCTCGTTATATCGTTAACGAGGTGCAGGAGGTTTACCGCCTGCAGGGTGTGAAGATCAATGACAAGCACATTGAAACGATCATCCGTCAGATGCTGCGTAAAGTGGAAATCCTGGAAGTGGGCGAGTCCCGCTTCATCAAGGGCGAGCAGGCGGAATACGCCCGCGTGATGGAAGAGATCGAGCGTCTCAAGGCTGAGGACAAAATGCTGCCCCAGTACGAGCGTCAGCTGCTGGGTATTACCAAGGCATCCCTGGCCACCGAGTCGTTCATCTCCGCCGCGTCCTTCCAGGAGACTACCCGGGTTCTGACCGAAGCGGCGGTCACCGGCAAGGAAGACGACCTGCGCGGTCTGAAGGAAAACGTGGTAGTAGGGCGTCTGGTGCCAGCGGGTACCGGCTATGCTCACCACCTGGAGCGCCGCCGTCAGCGTGTCGAGGCACGCGGACCGGAAGCGCCCACCATGGATGAGGTGGAAGCCGCCTTGTCCGAGGCTCTCAGCTCCTCTGACGAGTGATTGCTGGCGAGTGACGGAGTTCCTGGCATCTTGACGTGGTGCCGGGGGCTCCCTACAATCGCTGCCCCCCTGTTCTATGGGCAGTAAATGGGTGCCAGAACCGTCAAGTGACGGTTTCTGTCACAGAACTGTAAGCGTGAGGCAGTAGTTTCATGGCAACTGTAAACCAGCTGGTGCGCAAGCCGCGCAAAAGCAAGGTAGAAAAGAGCGACTCCGTAGCCCTGCAGGGCTGCCCCCAGCGTCGCGGCGTTTGCACTCGGGTGTACACCACTACCCCGAAGAAGCCGAACTCCGCACTGCGTAAAGTGTGTCGTGTGCGTCTGACTAATGGTTATGAAGTCTCTTCCTACATCGGTGGTGAAGGTCATAACCTGCAGGAGCACTCCGTAGTCCTGATCCGTGGCGGTCGTGTAAAAGACCTTCCCGGTGTGCGCTACCACACTGTGCGTGGAACCCTGGATACGGCAGGTGTGCAGGATCGCAAACAGCGTCGCTCCAAGTATGGCGCCAAGCGTCCCAAGAAGTAATTGAAGTAACCGAGCACCTTTTCTGAATGCCGTAGCCCTCAAGGCTGCGGAGGGATGAGTAAGGTCCGGACGGCATGCCGTTCCGGAATTACCTGAAGATTTCCCCGCCCACCGCGGGAATGTTAGAGGAACACATCCGATGCCAAGACGTCGCGTTGTCGCCAAACGTGAGATCCTTCCGGATCCTAAGTTTGGAAGCCAGTTGCTGGCCAAGTTCATGAACCATGTCATGGTCAGTGGTAAGAAATCTGTTTCCGAGCGCATCGTGTACGGTGCCCTGGATATCATCAGCGAACGCAAAGGGGCTGATTCCCTGGAGATGTTCGAGAAGGCGCTGGACAATATTCGTCCCGCCGTCGAGGTAAAGAGCCGCCGTGTCGGTGGTGCCACTTACCAGGTTCCTGTTGAGGTTCGTCCCAGCCGTCGTACCGCCCTGGCAATGCGCTGGTTGGTAGATGCTGCCCGTAAGCGTGGCGAGAAGAGCATGCCTGCTCGTCTGGCCGGCGAAGTGATGGATGCCGCCGAAGGCAAAGGCGCAGCGATGAAGAAGCGTGAAGACGTGCATCGCATGGCCGAGGCCAACAAGGCCTTCTCTCACTTCCGCTTCTAATAGCAGAAGGCAATCGAGTGAAGCCGGCCTAACTTCAGGCCGGTTTCTATATTTGAACCAGTGAATCGAGGTTAGCCGCGTGGCACGTAAGACTCCTCTCAATCGCTATCGTAATATCGGTATCTGCGCACACGTAGATGCGGGTAAAACTACCACTACCGAACGTATTCTTTTCTACACCGGTGTGTCTCACAAGATTGGTGAGGTGCATGACGGCGCTGCCACCATGGACTGGATGGAGCAGGAGCAGGAGCGTGGTATTACCATTACCTCTGCTGCCACCACTACCTTCTGGCAGGGTATGGACCAGCAGTATGACCAGCACCGTATCAACATCATTGATACTCCCGGGCACGTGGACTTTACCATTGAGGTGGAGCGTTCCCTGCGTGTATTGGATGGTGCGGTTGTTGTGTTCTGTGGTTCCTCCGGTGTTGAGCCTCAGTCTGAAACCGTATGGCGTCAGGCCAACAAATACGAAGTGCCGCGTATCGTGTTCGTCAACAAGATGGACCGCGCCGGTGCCGATTTCGACCGTGTTTGTGACCAGATCCGTAATCGTCTGGGTGCCAAGGTTGTGCCGATTCAGTACAACATTGGTGCGGAAGACGAATTCAAAGGTGTTGTCGACCTGATCCGGATGAAAGCGATCTTCTGGAACGAAGACGACATGGGCATGACCTATGAAGAGCGCGACATCCCGGAAAACATCCAGGCCCGTTGTGACGAGCTTCGTGAGCAGATGATGGAATCTGCGGCCGAAGGCTCTGAAGAGCTGATGGAAAAGTACCTGGAAAGCGGCGAGCTCAATAACGACGAAATCAAGGCGGGTCTGCGTCAGCAGGTTCTGGCCAATGAGATCGTTCTGGGCCTGTGTGGCTCTGCGTTCAAGAACAAGGGCGTTCAGGCGCTGCTGGATGCGGTTATCGAATTCCTGCCGGCACCTGATGAAGTAAAAGCGATTCAGGGTGTACTGGAAGATGGCGAGACTGTTGAGTCCCGCGAGTCTTCTGACAAGGCCCCGTTCTCCGCGCTGGCGTTCAAGATTGCCACGGACCCGTTTGTGGGCTCCCTGACCTTCATCCGTGTTTACTCCGGTGTGCTGAACTCCGGTGACAGCGTGATGAACTCCGTGCGCCAGAAGAAAGAGCGTGTGGGTCGTCTGCTGCAGATGCACGCGAATAGCCGTGAAGAGATCAAGGAAGTATTGGCTGGCGACATCGCTGCCTGTGTGGGTCTGAAGGATATCACCACCGGTGACACCCTGTGCGACCTGAACAACATCATCGTTCTGGAGCGTATGGAATTCCCGGATCCGGTAATTTCCGTAGCGGTAGAGCCGAAGTCCAAGGCCGACCAGGAAAAAATGGGTCTGGCTCTGGGTCGTCTGGCGCAGGAAGATCCGTCTTTCCGGGTTAAGACCGACGAAGAAACCGGCCAGACCATCATCTCTGGTATGGGTGAGCTGCACCTGGATATTCTCGTGGATCGTATGAAGCGCGAATTCAAGGTTGAAGCCAACATCGGTGCGCCGCAGGTGGCCTACCGTGAAACCTTTACCCGTCCGGCTGACGTGGAAGGCAAGTTCGTCAAGCAGTCCGGTGGTCGTGGTCAGTATGGTCACGTTAAGGTGAAGTTCGAGCCCATCGATCGTGATGAAGAGTTCCAGTTTGAGGAGCAGATTCACGGTGGTACGGTTCCGAAGGAATACTTCGGTGCAGTGCAGAAGGGTATCGATGAGCAGCTGCAGTCCGGTGTTCTGGCCGGTTATCCGATCCTGGGTGTGAAAGCGGTTCTGTACGATGGTTCCTACCATGAGGTGGATTCCAACGAAAACGCTTTCCGTATGGCGGGTGCCCTGGCTGTGAAGAACGCAGCGAAGGAAGCCGGTGCGGTACTGCTTGAGCCTATCATGAAGGTAGAAGCGGTAACCCCGGAAGATTACATGGGTGACGTAATGGGCGACCTTAACCGTCGTCGTGGTATCGTTCAGGGCATGGAAGACACCATGGCCGGCAAGATTATTCGTGCCGAGGTGCCGTTGTCTGAAATGTTCGGCTACGCTACCGACCTGCGTTCCATGTCTCAGGGTCGTGCCAGTTACTCCATGGAGTTCCTGAAGTACGCTGAAGCACCGAAGAACATCGCTGATGAAGTGATCAGCGGCAAAAAATCTTAAATTTACGGTTAATTTGTTAAGGGTATAGAGCCGTGGCAAAGGAAAAGTTTGAACGTAATAAACCGCACGTAAACGTAGGCACCATCGGTCACGTTGACCATGGTAAAACCACTCTGACCGCCGCGCTGACCCGCGTGTGTGCAGAAGTTTGGGGCGGTAGCGCCATCGCTTTCGACGGTATTGATAATGCCCCGGAAGAGCGTGAGCGTGGTATCACCATTGCAACCTCTCACGTGGAATACGATTCCCCGACTCGTCACTACGCCCACGTAGACTGCCCCGGTCACGCTGATTATGTGAAGAACATGATCACCGGTGCGGCGCAGATGGACGGTGCGATCCTGGTATGTTCCGCTGCTGACGGCCCGATGCCGCAGACCCGCGAGCACATCCTGCTGTCCCGTCAGGTAGGCGTTCCCTACATCGT
>NZ_LWEJ01000264.1:0-15735 GCF_001635525.1 Alcanivorax sp. HI0007 | reverse complement strand
GGTCAGCCTGTGTTCGCCATTATCGCGCACCCGCCCCCCCTCTGTCAGATGAAAATCCCCACCCGGATGGTGGTCCGGGTTATCCACCAGCACCAGATGCACCGGGTCGGGCCGCTCGGTCACCAACCGGGACAGGTCAAAGTCGGTCCAGATATCGCCGTTGACCAGCACAAAGGGGGCATCCCCCAGCAAGGGCAGCGCCCGGCGAATGCCGCCGGCGGTTTCCAGCGGGGTACCTTCATGGGAATAGACGATGGGAATGCCAAAGCGCCGGCCATCGCCCAGGGTGGCGGCCAGCCGGTCGCCCAGCCAGCCGGTGTTGATCACCAGGGAATCGATGCCCCCATCGCGCAGTTTTTCGATGTGGTATTCGATCAGCGCCTTGCCCCCCGCCTGCAAAAGGGGCTTGGGGGTGTGGTCGGTGAGGGGCCGCATGCGCTTGCCGTAGCCGGCGGCAAGGATCATCGCCTTCACTCGTTGTCCTCGAGCTGATCCAGGATCCATTCCAGGTCCCCCAGCTCCGGACGGCGGGCGATGACGGTGCGCAGGTAGGCAAAGAACCGGGCCACATCGCCCAGGTATTTGGGTTTGCCGTCCCGGTGGCAGATGCGCGCAAAGATGCCGATCACCTTAAGGTGGCGCTGGGCGCCCATCAGGTCGCAATCGCGCAGGAAGGTATCGAACTCCGCCGGCACCGGCAGGCCTGCGGCGGTGGCCTTGTCGAAATACTCCCGCAGCCAGCCCAGCACCCGCGCTTCTGGCCAGCTGATAAAGGCATCCTTGAACAGGCTGATCACGTCATAACTAATGGGCCCGGCCACCGCGTCCTGGAAGTCCAGCACCCCGGGGTTGGGGTCGGACACCATCAGGTTGCGGGGCATGTAGTCCCGGTGCACGAACACCTGCGGCTGGGCCAGGGCCGATTCGATCAGCACGGTAAACACCCGGTCCAGACGCTGGCGCAGCTCGCCGGTGACCACCTTTTCCCGATGGCGAAACAGGTACCACTGGGGAAACAGCTCCAGTTCCCGCTGCAGCAGGGCCTCATCGTAGACCGGCAGGCCAGCCACATCGGTATGCAATTGCTGGGTAATCAGGGTATCGATGGCGGCGCTGTACCAGGCATCCGCATTACCCTCATTGAGGGCGGTGAGCCAGGTCTCATTGCCCATGTCGGTGAGCAACAGGAAGCCCTGCTGCAGATCCTGATGAACGATTTCCGGCACATGCAGGCCGGCACGCTGAAGACGCCGGGCCACATCAATAAAGGGGCGGCAATCTTCCTGGGCCGGTGGCGCATCCATGGCGATCAGGCTGCGGCCATCGTGCTGATAACGGAAATAGCGGCGAAAGCTGGCGTCCGCAGAGGCCGGCACACCCGCCAGCTCAGCGCCAATGTGAGCGCTTACCCACTGATCGAGAGCCTGCTTACGCAGATCTACGTGAGAATTACTTTTATCAGGCTGCATTGCCTTCCTTGTTCCATTACACTGCCGCTTTTACCGCGCCAGTTATCCGCGCGGTGCAAAACGGCCTTTTTACCTGTTCTGAGCAGCCGATGCCACTGCCCGTACAACGAATTCTGATCCCTGGCCTGCTGCTTCTGGCAGGCACCAGTACCGCGGACAACGACCTCAACTGGGTTGACCGCGAAGAAATGGCCACGTTCCCCGCCGTGCAACAGCGCAGCATTCCGGAATGGTGTGGCGGCATCTACTATAACCCCGCCGTGGGCATTCCTGTGGAAGGCAGCGACACCGTGGTCACCGCTGACCACTCCACCATGTCGCAGAATGGCCTGATCGAGCTGGATGGCGACGTGCTGATCGAACAGCCCGGCAGCCGCATTACCACCGACAGCGCCCAACTGGACCAGGCCACGGGCAAGTTCCAGCTGGAAAACGGCATGCGTCTGGAAAGCGACCAGGCCACTTTTATTGCCTCCAGCATGAGCGGCCAGACCCGCCGCAAGGAAGGCAGCCTGCTGGGGGTGCGCTATTCCCTGTTCAACACCGCCGCCCGGGGCAGCGCCGACTACATCTTCCTCAATGAGACCACCACCACCATTACCCGTGGCTCCTATACCACCTGTGCGCCGGGCTCCAATGGCTGGTCACTGGAAGGGGAGCGGATTTTCCTGGACCGGGAAAAGGGCTGGGGCGAAGCCAACAATGTGGTGCTGAAAGTCAAAAGCATGCCGATCTTCTGGCTGCCCTGGCTGACCTTCCCCATTGATGACCGGCGCAAGACCGGCCTGCTGTTCCCCACCATCGCCATCGGCGACAGCAGCGGCGGCCTGGATATTACCCAACCGATCTACGTGAACATCCACCCACAGCTGGATGCCACCATCGGGCCCCGCTTTATTGATGGCCGTGGCGAAGGGGTGGACTCCGAATTCCGCTATCTGACGCCCTGGGGCGAAGGCGACATCAGCTACGGGGTGCTGTTCAACGACCGCAAGTTTGATGATGAAGACCGCCAGGTGGCCCGCTGGAGCCACCGGGGCAATATCAACCGCTGGAACCTGAAGACCGACTTCAACTATGTGTCGGATGACTTCTACTTCAAGGATCTGGATACCGGTCTGGAGATCAGCTCCCAGACGCACCTGCCCCGGCTGGCGGAAGCCCGCTATTACGGCCGCACCTGGCAGGTACTGGGGCGCATGCAGTCCTGGCAGACCATCGACCCGACCCTGGAGGATCAGGACCTGCCCTACCGTCGTCTGCCCCAGCTGCAGCTCACCGGCGACCCAACCCTGTATGGCCCTCTCAAGGGGCTGTGGCTGTCGGACATCACCTCCTTTGAGCGCAGCGGTTCCGATGACAGCGGCAAGGCCACCGGCCTGCGCGCCCACGCGGCCCCGGCCCTGAACCTGCGCCTGCAGAAGCCCTGGGGCTATCTGGAACCCCGCGCCCGGCTGTATCACACCCGTTATGAGCTGGACAGCGTGGACGCCAACGCCGAGGACAATCCGGATATCACTACCTGGGGCGCCAGCCTGGACTCCGGTCTGTTCTTCGAGCGCCCCAGCCGCTGGCTCGGCGAGGATTACACCCAGACCCTGGAACCGCGTCTGTTCGTCAACAAGGTGGCCTACAAGAATCAGGACTTCCTGCCCAACTTTGACAGCCGCGAGCTCACCTTTTCCTACAACTCCCTGTTCCGGGAAAACCGCTTTATCGGCTATGACCGCATCGGCGATGAGGAAAAACTGGCGCTGGGCCTGACCAGCCGTTTCCTCCATGATGCCACCGGCCGCGAACAGCTGCGGCTGCGGGTGGCCCAGGGGTTCTACTTCGAAGATCGCAAGGTAACCACCGAACAGACCGTGGAAGACCCCACCGATGACCAGACACCACTGGTGGGCGACGCCCGATGGAACTTTGCCCGTGACTGGTACCTCTACACTGAAGCCCAATGGGATCTGGAAGAAAACGAGCGGGAACGCTCCAGCTTCCAGATCGGTTACAACGACCGGGAACGCCGGGTGGTCAATCTGGGTTATCACGACCGCCCCGAAGACGACATCCGCGAATCGGAAATCAGCGGCATCCTGCCAATACATCGCCACTGGCGCATGGTGGGCCGCTGGATGTACGACCTGGAAAACAAGCGCACTCTGGAAACCATCGCCGGGGCCGAATACCGCAATTGCTGCTGGAAACTGCGCCTGCTGAGTCAGCGGGAGCTGGTGGACGATGACGGCGACGGCGATCTGGAGGCGGACAGCACCATCTGGTTACAGATCCAGATGGTCGGCCTGGGTGGCTTCGGCGGCCAGGTGGATGCCCTGCTGGAGCGCAGTATTCCGGGATACAGGAGACAGTATGATTAAGACAACCCTGCACGCCAGACACACTCTGCTTGGCCTGCTGACCATGGTCGCGCTGATGGTGCCGGTCTGGTCCCATGCCAAGGTGCAGATGCTCGATCGCATTGTGGCCGTGGTCAACGACGGCGCCATCATGGCCAGCGAGCTGGATGAACGCATCAACACCATTGCCCTGCAGTTCCAGGAAAAGGGCCAGCCACTGCCGCCCCCGGCGGTGATGCGCGAGCAGGTCCTCGACCGCATGATCCTGGAGCGCCTGCAACTCCAGCTCGCCGACCGGGCCGGTATCAAGGTGGATGACGCCACCCTCAACCAGGCCCTGGCCGGCATTGCCCGCCAGAACGGCATGACCCTGGAAGATTTCGCCGGCGCCCTGCGCCAGGATGGCTACAACTGGGCCCAGTTCCGTGAACAGATCCGTGAGGACATGCTGATTTCCCGTCTGCAACAGCGCAGCGTGGCGTCGCGCATCCGCATTACCGACCGGGAAGTGGACCGTTTCCTGAGCTCGGAAATGGGCAAGCAAATGTTCGAAGCCGATTTTCGTCTGGGGCACATCCTGGTGCGCGTCCCTGCCGGTGCCAGCCCGGAGGTGGTGCAGGCCGCCCGCCAGAAAGCCGAAGGCATTGTGGAACGGCTGAACAAGGGTAGCGATTTCCAGCAGCTGGCCACCGCCGAATCCGATGGCCCCAAGGCGCTGGAAGGGGGCGACCTGGGCTGGCGCCCGGCGGCCCAGTGGCCCAGCCTGTTTGCGGAAACTGCCATCGACATGGACAAGGGCGAGATTTCCCCGCCCCTGCGCTCCGGCGCCGGCTTCCACATTCTCAAGCTGATGGACCGCAAGGGCGGTGTCGAGAAAGTGGTCACCCAGTATCAGGTCCGCCACATTCTGATCAAACCCGACGCCCTGATCAGTGCCGAGGAGGCCCGCGACAAGGCCATTCGCCTGCATGACAGCATTGCCGAGGGCAAGCAGGACTTTGCCACGGTGGCCGCAGAACATTCCGATGATCCGGGCAGCGCCCGCAACGGCGGCGAACTGGGCTGGATCACCCGGGGCGAGATGGTGCCGGAATTCGAGGACATGATGCTCAATACCCCGATGGGGGAACTGTCGCCGGTCTTTGAAAGCCAGTTCGGCTGGCACTTCCTGCGCGTGGACGCTACCCGCGATGCGGACATGAGCGAGGAATTCCGCCGTATGCAGGCCACCCAGGCCCTGCAGAAACGACGCTTCGAAGAAGAGCTGGAAACCTGGCTGCAGGAGCAGCGCAGCGAGTCCTACGTGGATATCCGCTTATGAGTCTGGCGTCTGACGCCGGACGTCTGACGCCAGAGCGTCCCATCGCCATCACCTGCGGAGACCCGGCAGGCATCGGCCCCGACCTGGTGCTGACCCTGCCGGCTTCCTTCCCGGATGCCCCGCTGGTTGCCATCGGTGACCGTGACGTCCTGAAAGACCGAGCCTCCCGGCTCAGCCTGACGGTCACCCTCTCCGACTGGCAACCCGGGCAACCATTGGCGCCCGGCACCCTGCCGGTATGGCACACCCCGGCTGGGGCGCCGGTCACTGCCGGCCAGCCGGACCCGGCCACCGCCAGCGGCACGCTTGCCCTGCTGACCCGCGCCGCCCAGGGCTGCCTGGACAACACCTTCGCGGCCATGGTGACCGCCCCGGTGGCCAAGAACGTGATTTGCGAAGGGGCCGACCCGGCCTTCACCGGCCATACCGAGTTTCTCGCCGAACAGGCCGGGGTGGACCAGGTAGTCATGATGCTCACCGCCCGCGAATTGCGCGTGGCCCTGGTCACCACCCATCTGCCACTCAGTCAGGTGCCCCGGGCAATCACCGCAGACAGCCTGACCCGCACGTTGACCATTCTGCGCAACGACCTGATCGGCAAGTACCGCATTGATGAACCCCGTATTCTGGTGCTCGGGCTCAATCCCCATGCCGGCGAAGGGGGTCACCTGGGCCGCGAGGAACTGGACGTGATCATTCCCACCCTGGAAGCCCTGCGCGGCCAGGGCATGGCCCTCACCGGCCCGCTGCCGGCGGATACCGCCTTCCAGCCGGACCTGCTGGCAAAACATGATGCGGTGCTGGCCATGTACCACGATCAGGGTTTGCCCGTCCTCAAGTACGCCGGCTTTGGCGAAGCCATCAACATTACCCTGGGGCTGCCCTTTATCCGCACCTCGGTGGATCATGGCACCGCTTTCGACCTGGCTGGCACCGGCACGGCCAAGGCCGGCAGCCTGATCGCCGCCACCCGACTCGCTCTGGAGCTTGCCGCCACATGACAGAACATCGCACCCGCAAACGTTTCGGCCAGCACTTCCTGCATGACCGCAACCTGGTGGACCGCATGGTGCGCACCCTGGGGCTGCAGCAGGACGACACCCTGGTTGAAATTGGCCCCGGCCGTGGCGCACTTACCTACCCGCTGCTGGAAGAGATACCTCACCTGCACGTGGTGGAACTGGACCGGGACCTGATTGCCCTGCTGCGCCAGGAAAACAGCCCGGAACGCCTGACCATCCATGAAAGCGATGCCCTGCGCTTCGACTTCCGCACCCTGAAACCGGCGGACAAGCCGCTGCGGGTCATCGGTAACCTGCCCTACAACATTTCCACCCCGCTGATCTTCCACCTGCTCAGCCAGGCGGACGCCATCAGCGACATGACCTTCATGTTGCAGAAGGAAGTGGTGGACCGGCTCACCGCCAGCCCCGGCACCCGGGACTGGGGGCGCCTGTCGATCATGGTCCAGTACCATTGTCAGGCGGACTATCTGTTCTTTGTGCCACCGGGCGCCTTCAGCCCGCCGCCCAAGGTGGATTCCGCCGTGGTGCGCCTGATTCCCCACGCCAGCCCGCCCCATCCGGCAAACGATGAAGAGCACCTGCGCCGACTGGTGGCCCAGGCCTTCACTCAACGACGCAAGGCCATCCGCAATAGTCTAAAATCCCAGGTAACGCTGGAGCAGTTCGAACAGGCAGGCATCGACGCCGGTCTGCGCCCGGACCAGCTCACCGTGGCGGACTATGTGACCCTGGCCAATCTCACCTGCCCCGGGGCAGGCAACGCCTAACGGGCCACTCTGTCACGTCAGCGTCCGCCGGGTAACCGGCATCGGGTGGCATCACCCTTCAGCGAGAATCACATCAACGGAGCAATCATGAGCCCGCGCCACAATATTCAGGTCTCGGTGGAAACCGAATTCCTTGCCGATCAGAGCGATCCGGACAGCCAGCGCTGGGTGTTTGCCTATCACATCACCATTCGCAATGAAGGCACCGTCAGTGCCCGCCTGCTCACCCGCCACTGGGTGATCACCGACGGCGAGGACCGTGTCCAGGAAGTCCACGGCGAAGGCGTTATCGGCGAACAGCCCCATATCGCGCCGGGCCAGACATTTTCCTATACCAGCGGCGCCATCCTGGAAACCGAGGTTGGCAGCATGCGCGGCAGTTACCAGATGATTGGAGAAGATGGCACTCACTTCGATGCAGAAATCCCCATGTTCACCCTGGCGGTGCCCCATGCACTGCATTAATCCCGGCATGCAAGGCGGAGGCAACTCTTGAGCGATTACGCCATCGGCGATCTGCAGGGCTGCCTGGCGCCGTTCGACTGCCTGCTGGAGCGGATCGGGTTTAATGCCGATCGTGACCGGCTGTTCCTGGCCGGCGATCTGGTCAATCGGGGCCCGGACTCCCTGGGGACCCTGCGCCGTGTTTACGCGCTACGCGATAATGTGCATACGGTATTGGGCAATCACGACCTCCATCTGCTGGCCGTGGCCCAGGGGAGCACCGACAGCCGTCGCAAGGACACTCTCACGGATATCCTCGAGGCCCCTGACCGCAACGCCCTGCTGGGCTGGCTGCAGGATTGTCCGTTACTGATTGATATCCCGGAACACCAGGCAGTGATGACCCATGCTGGCATTCCGCCACTGTGGACACTGTCGCAAGCCCGGGAGCGGGCCCGGGAAGTGGAGCAGGTACTGCGTGGGCCACAGGTAGGCGAATATTTTGCCCACATGTACGGCAACCAGCCGGCCGGCTGGGACGACGCGCTGCAAGGCCCGGAGCGCTGGCGCGTCATCACCAATCACTTTACCCGCATGCGTTTTGTGAACCTGGCCGGCGAACTGGATCTGGCCACCAAGGGGGAAGCCGATGCCCCCCCAGCGGGCTTTATGCCCTGGTTCCAGCACCCGGATCGTCAGGTGACGGATACCCGTATCCTGTTTGGCCACTGGGCGGCACTGGAAGGCAATACCCACGTGGCCGGCGTCGACGCCCTGGATACCGGCTGTGTCTGGGGTGGCAGCCTCACCGCCTTGCGCCTGGACGACCTGACCCGCTTCGCCTGTCACTGCTGATCCCCGGCACCGGCAGGCAAGGCCCTGCCGGCTGCATTCCGTCCTTCCGTTTCCCCCTTGTGACCGACCGCCTCCCGGCCTGTCAGACATTCGCCACACTTCGTCCTTTTTCTGCAAAAAAAAATTTCCTTCCGCTTTGACTTCCTCGGCCGTTTGGCTACATGCTAAAGACGTGACTGCACGGTCAGCCCTGCGCACACGAATCCCCATTTTCATTTTTTATTTACACGACTTTTTTTATTAATGAGAAAAGTGATCAAGGCATCTACCAAGGACACGTACCCCATGTAGTTTTGTTGTGACCATTGTTGGTTCCGCCAGGAGGAAGCAGGCATGAGCATTATCAGCCACTACCAGGCCCGGTTTGAGAGCACCCAGCAGGAAGAGATGTCGCTGGAAGAATACCTGGAGCTGTGCAAGCGCGATCCCAGCGCCTACGCCACCGCCCCCGAACGCATGCTCATGGCCATCGGCGAGCCGGAGATGGTCGACACTGCCAAGGACCCCCGCCTGTCACGCATCTTCTCCAACAAGGTCATACGTCGTTACCCTGCCTTCGACGAGTTCTACGGCCTGGAAGAGGTCATCGAGAATATCGTCAGCTACTTCCGCCATGCGGCCCAGGGGCTGGAAGAAAAGAAACAGATTCTGTATCTGCTGGGCCCGGTGGGGGGCGGCAAATCTTCCCTGGCGGAAAAGCTCAAGGCGCTGATGCAGAAAGTGCCCTTCTACGCCATCAAGGGCTCCCCGGTGAACGACTCTCCCCTGTCCCTGTTTGATCCGGAGGAAGATGCTCCCATCCTGGAAGAGGAATACGGCATCCCACGCCGCTATATCCGCACCATCATGTCTCCCTGGGCGGTAAAACGGTTACATGAATTCGGCGGCGATATCAGCCAGTTCCGGGTGGTCAAACGCTATCCTTCGATTCTGGATCAGGTGGGCGTGGCCAAGACCGAGCCGGGCGACGAGAACAACCAGGATATTTCGGCCCTGGTGGGCAAGGTGGACATCCGCAAGCTGGAAGACTTCTCCCAGGATGATCCGGATGCCTACTCCTTCTCCGGCGGGCTGTGCCGGGCCAATCAGGGTATTCTGGAATTCGTGGAGATGTTCAAGGCACCGATCAAGGTGCTGCATCCATTGCTGACAGCAACCCAGGAAGGCAATTACAACGGCACGGAACACATGGGCGCGATTCCCTTCGACGGGATCGTTCTGGCCCACTCCAATGAAGCAGAGTGGCATACCTTCAAAAACAACAAGAACAACGAGGCCTTTATCGACCGGGTCTATATCGTCAAGGTGCCTTACTGCCTGCGTGTCACCGAAGAAATGCAGATTTACGAAAAGCTGCTGCGCAATTCCAGTCTGCGCGACGCCCATTGCGCACCGGATACCCTGCACATGCTGGCCCAGTTCTCGACCCTGACTCGCCTCAAGGAACCGGAGAATTCCAGCATCTACTCCAAGATGCGGGTCTATGATGGTGAGAACCTGAAGGATGTGGATCCCCACGCCAAGTCGATTCAGGAATACCACGACATGGCCGGTGTGGATGAAGGCATGAACGGCCTATCCACCCGCTTCGCGTTCAAGATTCTGTCCAAGGTATTCAACTACGATCACTCCGAGGTGGCCGCCAACCCGGTACACCTGATTCATGTACTGGAACAACGCATCGATCAGGAGCAATTCCCCCAGGACCGCCAGGAGCAATACCGGAGATTCATCAAGGAATACCTGGTACCCCGTTACGTGGAATTTATCGGCAAGGAAATCCAGACCGCTTACCTGGAATCCTACTCCGAATATGGCCAGAACATCTTCGACCGCTACGTGACCTATGCCGATTTCTGGATTCAGGACCAGGAATTCCGCGACCCGGACACGGGAGAAATTTTCGATCGCCAGGCTCTCAACGAAGACCTGGAAAAGATCGAAAAACCGGCGGGCATTTCCAACCCCAAGGACTTCCGCAACGAGGTGGTCAACTTCGTACTCCGCGCCCGCGCCAACAATCACGGCAAGAACCCGAGCTGGCTCAGCTACCAAAAGCTCCGCGACGTGATCGAGAAGAAAATGTTCTCCAACACGGAAGACCTGCTGCCGGTGATTTCCTTCAATGCCAAGGGCAGCGAAGACGACCAGCGCAAGCACAACAATTTCGTGCAACGCATGGTCTCCCGCGGCTACACGGAAAAGCAGGTACGCCTGCTGTCGGAATGGTATCTACGGGTACGCAAGGCGCAGTAGAACGCTGTAGGAGCGCCGCTTGAGGCGCAACCCAGCTGTGCCAATTCGCGCCTCAAGCGGCGCTCCTACAATGCCGTCGGTGAAGTCGGGAGAAGCGAATGAGCTACATCATTGATCGCCGCCTGAACGACAAGCGCAAGAGCACCGTCAATCGCCAGCGCTTTTTGCGTCGTTATCGCAAGCATATCCGTGAAGCGGTCAACGATGCCGTCAACCGTCGTTCCATCAAGGACATGGAACAGGGCGAGCGCATCAGCATCCCTCGCAAGGACCTGTCCGAGCCCATCTTCCACCATGGCCCTGGCGGCCAGCGCAGCATTGTTCATCCCGGCAACAAGGAATTTCATCAGGGTGACCGGATTGCTCGCCCGGAAGGCGGAGGCGGCCAGGGCGCCGGCGATGGCCAGGCCAGCAATCAGGGGGACGGCGAGGACGCCTTCGCCTTTGAAATCGACAAACAGGAGTTTCTCAACTTCCTGTTTGAAGATCTGGAGCTGCCCAATCTGGTAAAACGCCATATGGAAGGCGCCCAGACCTTCCAGACCAAACATGGTGGCATTGTCAGCCAGGGCATGCCCGCCAAGATCAATATTGTCCGCTCCATGCGCCAGGCATCCATGCGACGCCGAGCGCTCACCGCCGCCACGCGCCGCCGTATCCGGGACCTGAAAGCAGAGCGCGAGGCGCTTTTGCAACAGGACCAGTCACCACAACGCCAGGCACGTCTGCAGGAACTGGACGAGCAGATTGCCAAACTGGAGCGGCGGGTGGAACGCATCCCGTTTCTGGATACCGTGGACCTTCGCTTCAACCATCATGTCAAAGTGCCGGTGCCGGTGAGTCGCGCCGTCATGTTCTGCATCATGGATGTGTCCGGTTCCATGAATCAGGACATGAAAGATCTGGCCAAACGCTTCTTCCTGCTGCTGTATCTGTTTCTGCAACGCAATTACGAAAAGATTGAGGTGGTGTTTATCCGCCACCACACCAGCGCCAAGGAAGTGGATGAAGAGGAGTTTTTCTATTCCCGGGAGACCGGCGGCACCATTGTCTCCAGCGCCCTGAAACTCACCCGCGATATCATCAATGACCGTTACCCGGTGACGGAATGGAATATCTATGCGGCCCAGGCCTCCGACGGCGACAACTGGAACGACGACTCCCCCGCCTGCGCCAAACTGATTGAGGAAGAACTGCTCCCCAAACTGCAGTACTTCTCCTACGTGGAAGTGATGCCACGGGCTCACCAGGCCCTCTGGGATCATTACCAGAGCATCATGGCAAAGCACCCCGCCGCCTTCTCCATGGCACAGATTGATGAGCCCGGTGAGATCTACCCGGTCTTCCGGCATCTTTTCAAGAAACGCATGGAGGATGCATGAGCCGCTATCTCTCCGAAGGGTCCGACTGGGATTTCGAACTGCTGGCACGCTATGACGAGGCTATCGCCGACATCGCCCACAATAAATATGGCCTGGATACTTACCCCAATCAGATCGAGGTCATTTCCTCCGAGCAGATGATGGACGCCTACTCCTCGGTGGGCATGCCGGTGGGTTACAACCACTGGTCCTTCGGCAAGCAATTCGTGGAGGTGGAAGGCCGCTATCGGCGAGGGCAGATGGGGCTGGCCTATGAGATCGTCATCAACTCCGACCCCTGCATTGCTTACCTGATGGAAGAAAACAGTATCGCCATGCAGGCCCTGGTGATTGCTCATGCCAGCTACGGACACAACTCTTTTTTCAAGAACAATTACCTGTTCAAGACCTGGACTGATGCCTCGTCCATCATTGATTACCTGGTATTCGCACGAAACTATATCGCCGATTGCGAAATGCGCCACGGCGTCACTGCCGTGGAGGAAACCCTGGATTCCTGCCATGCGCTGATGAATTACGGGGTAGATCGCTACAAGCGCCCCTCACCGATTTCTGCCGTGGAAGAAAAGCGTCGCCAGAGAGAACGGGAAGAGTCACTGCAGAAGCAGGTTTCAGAGTTGTGGCGCACTTTCCCGCAATTACAGCCGGCGACCCAACTGCGCGAGGAAAACGACACCTTCCCCGCCGAACCCCAGGAAAACCTGCTCTATTTTCTGGAAAAAAATGCCCCACTGCTAAAACCCTGGCAGCGGGAGATCATCCGCATCGTGCGCAAGATGGCCCAGTATTTCTATCCCCAACGCCAGACCAAGGTCATGAACGAGGGCTGGGCCTGCCTGTGGCACTACACCCTGCTCAATGATCTCTACGACAAGGGTCTGGTCACCGATGGTTTCATGCTGGAGTTTCTGCAGAATCACAGCCAGGTGATCTATCAGCCGCCCTTCACCGCGCCTTTCTACGGCGGTATGAACCCCTATGCGCTGGGCTTCAACATGTTCCAGGATATCCGTCGCATCTGCGAAAACCCGGATGACGAGGACCGGGAATGGTTCCCGGAGATTGCCGGCTCCGACTGGGTGGAAACCGTGAAATTTGCCATGGAGAGTTTCAAGGACGAAAGCTTCATTCAGCAGTTCCTGTCACCGCGACTGATCCGCTACTTCAAGTTCTTCCAGATCGACGATGACGACCGCAACGACTACGTAGAGGTGGCCGCCATTCATAATGAACAGGGCTACCGCAAGGTCCGCGACGCCCTGGCCGAGCAGTACAACCTGAGCATTCAGGAACCCAACATCCAGATCGTCCGCGCCAACGTCCATGGTGACCGGGCCCTGACTCTGCGTCATCAACGCAGCAGTGGACGTCCCCTGGATGATGACAGCGCCCGGGAAGTCCTCCGCCACCTGCATCGCCTGTGGAAATTCGACGTGCACCTGGAAAGCGTGGAGAACGGCACCGTAGTCAGCCATCACAGCATGCCGCCGGAACCGGCTCCTGCCGTTTCTTCGTAACCCATAGCCTGTGCCGCGAGAGGGAACGGCAAAGGTCGCGGCCATCAGGAAATCCCGTAACAACCAGAATGTGCAGGGTGCACTGAGCCCAAGCGAACTGCACCAACCCAGGGCCGCAGCGGTGCCGTTCGCTTGCGCTCAGTGCACCCTGAAAGTGCCGCTTACTCAAAACATCCAAAATCGTTCGAGCCGCGATGCCACTTTCAACTTTCCACTTGAAACTGCTTTATCTGTCGCCGCACCTGATGATCCCCCAGCACAAACAGGGATAACGCCAGCACAATCACCCCCGCGCCGATCAGGACCATGCTCCCCAGCTTTTCACCATTGAGCAGATTACCCAGCGTCAGCGCCAACACCGGCGTAATCAGGGTCACCAGGGCCACCGTGGCAGCAGGCAGCCGCGACAGAATCTGGAAATAGCAGTAGAAGCCCAGCAGGGACCCGAACACGGCCAGATAAATAATCGCGGAAAGCCCGCGCAGATCACCGCTATACGCAAAGGTCTGACCGGCAATCAACATGGCAACCCCATAGCAGGGCAATGACAGAATTAGCCCACCCACGGTTTGCTGCATGGGCTGCAAACCGGCGGCGACCCGCTGGACGGCAATACCGCTACCGGCAAACAGGGTTACCGCGGACAACATCCACACGAGTCCACTGCCCCGCTCACCCAGCGCTGCCCCTCCCAACAGCCCGGCCAGGCTCTCATCAAACACCAGTGCCAGCCCCAACAGGCCGAGCAGACAAGCGCTCCAGTGCCAGCCGTTCAGGCGAACGCTGCCCGGCAGGCTCTGCATCATCAGACCGGAAATCAATGGTGCCAGGCCAAAAATCACGGAAATCAGCCCGGAGGGCAAAGAGGTCGCCGCCATGTAACTGCATGCCATGGCTCCGAATATGCCCGGCAAGGCAACGGTATAACTCAGCAGGGCCCGGCCATGCAGGGGCAATGTCTGACGTTTCCAGCTCAACCACAACATCCCCAGCAGCGCAGCAATCGCCATACGCACCCCGGCCGCCGCCAGCGGCGCCATGGCGTCACCACTCCATTTAATCCCCAGCGGCGTAGTCGCCCACACCGCCACCACGATCAAATATGCTACCAGGGTTGGCATGTCGTTCTCCTTGGTTGAGGAGCAAGTTGAAAGTTCAAAGTTGAAAGGCGCGGTGGGTACTGGTGCCAATCAAAAACCTCCTCAGCCGCGCCGCAAAGCGAGAAAACCATGTTTCACACTCTTTCCCTTTGCGGCGCGGTGGTCGCGATCAATGATTGGCAGCTGGCTTTCACGAGCTTTTCAACTTTGAACTTTCAACTTGCAACTGATTAACGACCTGCCACCTTTCCAAAAACACAAAAAAAGGCCGCAGGTCAGGGACACTGCGGCCTTTTGCAAAACTGAAACTATCAGTCACACAGCCGCGATCCCTGCGCACGCCATTTGCGTGCACAGCGGTCTGCGACCAGCATGTGTAGTTTCAGTACGATAGAAAGCATGCGACCATTCTGTCCAAGATAACGAGAGCGCACAAGATGAAAATTTATCTGGTGGGTGGCGCCGTGCGGGATGCATTACTGGGACTCCCGGTAACCGAAAGAGACTGGGTTGTCGTCGGCGCGACTCCCGACGACATGCAGGCCAGGGGGTTCCGCCCGGTGGGCCAGGACTTCCCCGTCTTTCTGCATCCGAAAACCCAGGAGGAATACGCCCTGGCACGGACCGAGCGCAAGTCCGGCCACGGTTATGGCGGTTTCACCTTTCACGCGGCACCGGACGTCAGTCTCGAGGATGATCTGGTGCGTCGTGATCTGACCATCAATGCCATGGCCCGGGAAGAGGGGGGCCGGGTGGTTGATCCTTTCAACGGTCGCATTGATCTCAAAGCGCGCCTGTTACGCCATGTCTCACCGGCCTTTGCCGAAGATCCCTTGCGTGTATTGCGGGTGGCCCGGTTTGCCGCGCGCTACCACTGGCTGGGATTCCGGGTGGCCGATGACACCCTGGCCTTGATGCGACAACTGGCTGACAGCGGCGAGCTGGATTACCTGGTGCCGGAACGGGTCTGGAAGGAAACCAGCCGGGCGCTGATGGAGCGGGACCCGCAGGTCTTTTTTCAGGTATTGCATGCCTGCGGCGCACTGAAAGTGTTGCTACCGGAACTGGCGGCTCTGGACGGCGTGCCGCAACCGGAGCAACACCATCCGGAAGTGGACACCCTGGTGCACCAATGGCTGTGTCTGGAACAGGCCAGTCGACTGAACCTGCCGTTGACGGCACGTTACGCCGTCCTCTGCCACGATCTGGGCAAGGGCAAGACACCCGAGGAAGAATGGCCCCGACATA
>NZ_LWEJ01000263.1:0-28429 GCF_001635525.1 Alcanivorax sp. HI0007 | reverse complement strand
CAAGTTAGCGAAAATCTATCAATTTCATCAAGTTCATTTTCAGTATCGATAAAAGAGGATTTTTTCGGGTCTGAGCGCCAGTTCATGTTCTTAATCGATAACCAAACCGCACATGGATGGCGACATACAACCACATACTTTTCATTATTTTTATCTTTTAATGAAAGCGATAAAAAAGGATCTTTCAATACAATTTTTCTGGGACCTAAAACAGAAAAAAAACGATATGAAAAATAATCTATCCCCGACCTTCCTCCAACAAAAGGCCTGAGGATTTTTTTTATCAGCGAGTCTTTCGGGTGCGCTCTCTTAAAGCGAAGATTTTTCCTTTTTTTTATGTCTTCCAAGATATCGTCAACATATAAAAAATCTTTGCCGCCACGTATTGGATAATCGTGTTCAACCCTTTCTTCACCGAATGTACGATTAAATGGCTCATGTATCACAGAAACAGATGGCGCTCTTCTCAGAAACTCACCAATAATAGTCGTACCACTCCTGTGCATTCCCGTTATGACAATCATTCAAAAAAACCCGATCATTAAATTTTAATTGACACAAATATCAATAAGCACCATTTTTCTTGATCACTACAAAAAAAGTAAGCAATATAATCTTTATATCTAGGAAAAGTGACCAGTTTTTAATATACCAATAGTCGAGCCCGATTCTGTCTTCCATTTTTTTTAGGGTTTCCGTTTCCCCTCTGGAGCCATTAATCTGAGCCCATCCCGTAATACCTGGCTTTACAAAAAAACGGCAATTGTAACTTTCTATTCTTTCTCCATAATATTTATCGTGTGATAACGCATGAGGTCTTGGCCCCACCAATGACATTTCACCTTTCAAAACATTAATAAATTGTGGCAGCTCATCAAGTGAGGTACGCCGAATGAATCGCCCTACAGTTGTTACTCGTTCATCATTTTTTTTTGCTTGTGTAACCACACCATTTTCATCATGAACTTTCATAGATCTGAACTTGTATATTTCAAAAGGAGCGCCATATAATCCGCTGCGTTTCTGTTTGAATAGTACTGGTCCCGACGATGACAAACTCACAGATATTGCTATAACAAGAAAGACTGGGCTTAGTAGCAACAACGCCATCACCGCCACCGTGATATCTAACATTCTTTTGGACCTGCTAATGCCCGCTTTCTTTAGACTTACGCCGCCCTCGACCAAAATGGTTTTTGCTTGTAAGTTCATGGCCACTCTCTAAATGTTTTAATGACGCTCTGACTTATAGTCATAGTTGTAATATCCATATGCAGTCTTTGTTCTAGCACGCTGCTCGACTGCATTGAATACCGCCCCCTTAATATCTACCCCATTTTGTCCAAACCGGGCTTTAGTCAATTCGATTTCCTTGGCAGGATTCATTTCAAATCGCACCACTATCATGCTAGTACCGGCATGTCTTCCAATAATCGCTGCATCGGTGACAGCCAAGATCGGCGGCGTATCGATAATAATTAAGTCATAATCAACTTTGATTTCTTCAACAAACTGCTCAAAGCTAGATGACATAAGTAATTCCGATGGATTAGGTGGTGCTACACCTCGACTGATGAAATGTAACCCTTTAACTTTGGTCTCGCGAATCGCATCTTTCAGATCGATTTGGCGGCTAAGCACTTCAGACAGGCCCAATTTTTTATCCATGTTGAACTGATCATGCATTGAACCCCGACGTAGGTCGGCATCTACCACTAGAACCCTTTTATCTGACTGGGCGAAAACAGCGGCGAAGTTAGCGGAAACAAACGATTTCCCTACATTAGGACTTGGGCCGGATACCATGAGAATGTTATTCGGTGCATCCATCATGGCAAAATACAGACTGGTCCGCAGCCCTCGAAGGGCTTCGATTGCCAAATCAGCTGGATTGTCCAGAGCCAATAAGTGAATGTTTTTTTCGGCTTCTTTTCTTAATAGAAGGTTTAATTTGCTTTGCTCTTTAGACAAAGGCACTGTGGCATAGACAGGAATACCCAGACTTTCGATTTGTTCCGGAGTTTCTACCCCCCTGTTCAAAATAGATTGCAGCAAAACAAAACCTGCGGAAAGCATGCCTCCCAACACAAGACAAACAGCAACAAGTAAACTCTTTTTTGGTTTGACCGGTTCATCGATATTCACAGCCGCATCATCAACCACCCGCACATTACCCACTGTGCCAGCGCGCACAATATCCAGCTCCTGAATATTGGCCAGCATCTGCAGGTAAATCTCGTTGCCCACTTTGACATCACGGGTAAGCCTGACCACTTTTTGCTGGGTGAGTGGCAGCTTACTGATTCTCTCATCCAACTCTTTCTTTCTTTCCTGCAGCTCGGCCATTTGCGCCTGCCAGGCCTTGTAGTTGGGGTGGCTGCTGGTGAACTTTCGCTCGATTTCGGCTTTTTGCAGCTGCAAGGTGGAAATGTTTTTCTCCAGCTCGACAATTTGGTCGAGTACCGCCTGGGCTTCAGCGGTCACGTTGACGGATTCCGCTTCTACCTGGTATTCATTCAGTTTGGCTTCCGCTTCTTCCAGATCTTTGCGGACATCCGGCAGGCGCTCCTTAAGGTATTCCAGTGAGCTGGAGGCTTCCGCGCTGTTACGCTCCACGTTATTGCGCACATAGGTTTGCGTAATATGGTCCAGCACGGCTTTGGCCTTGGCCGGTTTAGGGTGGGGATAGCTCAGTACAATAATGCCTGAATCCTTACCCTTTTCGCTCGCACCGACGTTTTGCTGAAGTTCGATGATTTTTGCCAGGCGGTCACGCTTGATCAGGGTAAATCGGGTTCCCGGTCGGGCCTTCACGGACTGAACAAATAAGCTATAGTTGCCATTATTGGCCTGCTCACCCTCGACGCCACCGAGCACTTCTATTCCTGCTTCGTTTTCCAGTAACCAACCTGACTCGGTGACTTTCAATGTATATTCATCGCCATAAGTGGCCCGTGGCACCTCAAAGCGCGTGATATCCAGCTTTTCTCCCCCCCAGGCGTAGTTACTGGACCACCAGGGCTCTGCCAAACCATCGGGCCCGTAGGAGGCATACCGAGAGAGAAAATTGCCGATCACGGGCACTTGCACCGGCTCAATTTCGATATCCAGGTGTAATGCATCGACGGTTTCGCCCATTACCGCCCTGGATTTGATCAGCTCGATTTCTGTGACTGCCGCCGATTCGCTGCCGAACATCTCGGTGATTTCAGACATACCCGGGAGACCGCCGCTTTTTTGCTCCACCTGCACCATGGCGTCTGCACGGTAGACGGGTTCGGCTAACAGCGCATAAACGGCACCAAACAGGGTTGCCAGGACGGTGACGCCAATAATGAGCCAACGCCCGTCCCACAGTGTTCCCGCCAGTGCAAGCAGATCGATCTCATCGTTATTCTGTTCTTGGTGTGTCATGGGTGTATTGTTTTCCATCCGGGCCTCACAGGTACTTCAGCCATGCGGCTATGCTTTGGTCGATCAGCGTAAAGGCGTGGTCGAACGCCGGTTTTTGCTGGCGATAGGGATCAGGAATTTCCTTGTTATCCAGCCATTTGCCTAACAGGAAGGTTTTACCTCGTGCCTGGGGCGCAATCTCATTCAGGTGCTGGAGATGAGCCTGTTCCATAGCCAGAACCAGATCAGCCTCTCCGATCATTGCCGTGTTGATCTGTTTGGCGCTGTGCAAGGTAGGCTCGATACCGTTTTCCACCAGTACCTGTCGGGCAGTGGGTTCGATATCCTTGCCGACCAGTGCGCCAAGGCCGGCAGAATGCACCTGGATCTCCTTGCCGTTTTCCTGCAAACGTTGTTTTAGCAGCACTTCCGCCGTGGGGCTGCGACAAATATTGCCGACACAGACGATTAAAACCTTATTGAACATTCCCCTGCCCCCCCTTAATCGTTGGTCCGGAAGCTCTTGGACTCGATTTCAGAGATATTCCGCAAGCCCTGAATGGTGGGAAGCAGCTGCAGGATCAGACGATTCCAGCGAGCCACTGGCGCGGCAGTCACATAGACTATGTCTCTAGCCTGCAGCGGGAACTGGTCTGCCAGTACCAGCGCCATGGCATTGGAGGCATCCAATTGATAGACGTTGGCGATCAGATTGGAGCCTTTCGGGGCTCGGCGCATGACAAATACCCCGGACGCGTCGGCTTGCAGTTCGTTCAATCCACCGGCGGTACTGAGTGCTTCCGCCAGAGTCATCTGGCTGCGCTGGATCGGTACCGGCTGGGCTTCCACCACCTCGCCGAGCACGAACACTTTCTGGTCGTCGTTGCGGTTAACGTGAATCACATCGCCATCGCGCAGCAGGGTGTTCTGGGTCAGATCCCCTTGTTGATAGAGGCGCTTGAGGGAATACAGGGTTTCCTGACCGTCGCGGGTAAGCACCACGTTTTCCCAATCGGCCAGCTCTGCCAGGCCGCCGGCCTTGTTGATGGCATCCAGCAGGGTGAGAGGAATGTTGGTAATGGGTACCGGCCCGGGTTTATTGACCGCCCCGGTGATGTAGGAACGCTTGGAACGGAATGCGGCCACGGTAACGTCTACCTGTGGTTGCTGGATGTAGGCATCCAGTGCTTTGGTGATTTTCTCGCGCACGGCGGTCACATCCAGCCCGGCCACTTCGATTTTCCCTACGTAGGGATAAAAAATGGTGCCGTCACTATGCACCCAGTTGCCCGACTCCGCCGGTGCCCGCTCTGACCCCTGGGGAATGGTCAGTTCCGGATGGTCCCAGACGGTGACATTCAATACATCGCCGATGCCGATGTAATAGTCATAGTCCTGCATGGCAGTTTTGAGCTCGTCAGATTCTACCTTGGGCAACGGTTTGGGCTCCGCCAGCCGCCCCAGCAAGGATGGGGTAATCGCTTCGATACTGACCTGCTCCTGCCAATCGGTTTCCGGCTCGGCGTCTTCCTGTTCGCCGGCATACCAGCGGTTGTTGTTGCCGTTGATGTGGGAGCCTGGAGCCAGAGCGCAGCCTGTCAGGAAAGTGGCAGTTAGCAAGGTAAGTAGCAGTTTCATTCTGTTTTTGCTCTTTCTTGGTTTGTCTGTAGCGCGGGTGCCATGGCGGGCTGGCGCTGATGGCGACGTTGAGGGCATTCGCCTTGCGAGCAAGGCTCCAACGGCGGCTGGAGTGTTGTTGATGTGCGTTGTCGCCTGCATCAGAAACGGTACTCCCAGCCTGCCAGGGCGCCAAACTTGTCGCTGTCGTCAGCGGCGGTGGGCAGATTGTCACCGCCGGACACCCAGCCCTGTAATGACAGGCGTGAGCCTTTACCCACCGGGAACCGGTAAGCGAAAGTGCCATAGGTGAAGCGGCGGTTGAAATTGGGGCGGTCGATACGGCTGTTGGTGCCCGGGAAAGTGGTGTTAGCGCGTACCGTACCATCCTGATTCTGGTCAATATCGGACACAGTCAACTCCAGCTCATGACCATTGGGGAAATAGTGGAACAGACCCAGGGTGAACATTTGCGTGTCGTTACCCGGGCTGGCTGCCAAGCTTCGGCCACGGTGGCGGTAACCGGTATTGTAGATATTGTGCTCGTAAGTGTAGTTGGGGCGGCCATCATCACCGGTTTTTTCGGATGTGGTTTCCGAACCTTCCATAAACCAGCGCTGGCGACCATTTAGCAGACCGGTTGTCCATTCCAGCCCGGCGAGGACCACCCAGCGGGACGGCAAACCACCGGCTTCATCTTCACCCATGCCCTGGGCATAAAGGGCGATGGTCTCCTTGCCAACCCCAAAGCCATAGCGCAGGTCGACGCTGCCAAGCTGGTTGCCAGGCTCATTTTCTTCGCTGATGCCGCTGCTACCCCGATTGTCCTTGCCCAGGACCAGATCCACGAAAGAATCGAACGACTGTGGGCGTCCGTCACCGCCCCATTGGGCGGTGCGGCTCAGGCCCAGCTCCAGGCCTTTCACCGGGCGGAAGCTCAGGCGGGCCCCCAGCAACTTGGCATTGGGGATAGTGCGCTCTTCTTCCAGTTGGCCGGCAAAGGCGACAAATTGCCAAGGGCCGATCCAGCTGAGCCAGGGGCTGTCAAAGGCTTTGGGATTCTTTCGAGACAGCCATGCACTGGGCACGGGGCGCGCGTTATTGGAAAGAATCAGGCTGGATTGCCAGCCCGGCCCCCACCAGCGGTCGATCATGCCGGCACCGCCGACCCAGTTGCCCAGGTTTGCGGCCAGGTAGCTGCCATCGAAGCGGGCTTCCTTGTCGTCGAATTCCGGGTCGGGGGTCCAGGCAGCGGTGATACCTGCGGCAAACCGGCTGCCGACCAGCTCAGCCTCCACCTCGGCAGTGGTGTCTTCTCTGGGGCTGGCCCCGTAACCTCGGAAAACCTGCGGGGCATTACCGGCGAACACGCCCATGCGGACTTCGCCGCCACGCATCAAGGTCTGCCGGGCTTCCATGTTCAGGTAGGCGGCTTCCTGTGAAGTACCCAGCTCCTGACCGGCAATGCCCGCCCACATGACCGGCCAGGTGGTGACCGGTACATTCAGCTCGCCGCGATCTACCAACCATTGCACGGCGTGGCGGCTGCGGTTATCGCCTGTCTCGATCCAGGGGGCCGCAAACAGGGCCGGTGCCATCAGACACGCTACCGCCCCGCTGACCCAAATCCAGCGCTTTCTGGCTTTGTTCACTGCCATTTTTTTGCTACCTCTACCGGGCCTACCCCGGCTTACAGTTTCGTGACGGTATCACCGGCACATTGCGGCCACAGCCGCGCAATACAAGTTTTTACAAGCATTTCGCCCGGCTCAGGCCGGGCAAAGTTCGCTGATGTTCAGAGTCAGGCGGTGGTGTTTTTCCAGGAGGTTCAAGAGCACCACGGCCCTCTCTTCTCCCCGGAACCCTTCAAACACGGCATGGAGATTGGCGAAAGGTCCGTGGGCGATTCTGACCGCCTGGCCTCTTGTGTAGGCCGGTGCGGGTGACTGGCCGGCCTCTACACTGCGCTGCATCAGGCTATGAATGACGTCGTTGGGTACCGGTACCGGCTTCATGCCGAAACGCACCAGGCGCAGCACGCCCCGGGTAGAGCGAATGGCACCCCAGTCTTCGACACCTTCTTGCAACTGGATAAACAGGTACCCGGGGAACAGCGGCTCAACCCGGGTGGCACGGCGTCCGGCCACCACTTTCTCCACCGTCAATTGCGGGGAGAAACAGTGATAGCCCTGGTTGATCAGGTTCTGGTAAGCCCGCTCGTTCTGGCCGGGCTTACACTGGATCACATACCAGCCAGGGGCCGGGGCTGATTGATCTCGGCTTTCCGCGTTCCCTGGCTGCATGTTACCTCTCAACATTCCCGTTGAATTGCATTGCCGACGTCAGACTCAGATAGCCAATTGGGCCATGATTTCGCGAACGCAGGCCTCAATATCGTTTTCTGCGGTATTGATGACCATTTCCGGTTTTTCCGGCGCCTCGTAAGGGCTGTCGATACCGGTAAATTCCTTGATTTCGCCAGCACGGGCTTTCTTGTACAGGCCTTTGGGGTCGCGCTTTTCGCACTCTTCCAGGGGCGCGTGGACAAAGATTTCTACGAACTCGCCGTCTTCAAACAGGGCACGGGCCGCATCACGGTCGGCGCGGAAGGGGCTGATAAAGGCGGTGACAACGATCAGGCCGGCATCCACCATCAGTTTGGCCACTTCGGACACACGGCGGATGTTTTCGGCGCGGTCGTCATCGCTCATGCCCAGATTCTTGTTCAGGCCGTGGCGCACATTGTCGCCATCCAGCAGGTAGGTGTGCTTGCCTTGCTCGGTGAGGGCCACTTCCAGAGCGTTGGCGATGGTGGACTTGCCAGCGCCTGACAGGCCGGTCAGCCAGATGCAGACAGGCTTCTGTTGTTTCTGTGCTGCACGATCCTGTTTGCTGATGTGGGTCTGGTGCCATACCACATGGGCTTTGGACTCGTTGTCGCGCTCCTGGTAAGGGGTACTCATGGTCTTTCCTCTTGCTTTACCGGTTCGCCCGGTCGGTTAAAACGGCCAGAACAGCGGAATGAGCAGCAGGCTTACTGCGCCGACTATCAAGCTCATTGGCAGTCCGACTTTCAGGTAATCCACATACTTGTACCCCCCCGGGCCCATGACCATCAGGTTGGTCTGGTACCCCAGGGGGGTCATGAAGCTGGCAGAGGCGGCGAACATGACCGCCACGATGAACGGTAGCGGGCTGACGCCGAATTTCTCTGCCACTTCCAGCGCCACCGGGAAGATCAGCACCGCGGCGGCGTTGTTGGTAATCAGTTCGGTGAATAATGCGGTGATCAAGTAAACCAGAATCAATGCGGTCCAGGGGCTCAGATTGCCGGACAAGAACACACTGTCCACAATCCAGGCGGCGGTGCCGCTTTGCTCTACCGCTACACCCACTGCAAAAGAAGCGCCAATCACAATCAGCACGGACATATTCACGCTGACGGTCATCCTGGCCCGGTTGGCGGTGACACAGCGTGTGCCCAGCAGAAAACCGGCGGCAACCATGGCGGCTTCCAGAGTGGAAAGCAAGCCGAAGGCGTTAGTCAGCAACATGCCAACCAGCGCCAGAATCGCCAGCGGCGCCTTGCGGAAATCCGGCGGCGAGGAATCCTGAAGCGGGCTGACCAGCATGAAGTCGCGGCGGTATTGATACTGGGAGACAAAGGACTTGCCTGTCTCCAGAAGCAAGGTGTCGCCGGTTTTCAGCAGGATGTCGCCGACCTTGCCGCTCAAGCGTTTGCCGTTGCGGCTGATACTGAGAATGGCTGCCTGATAGCGGGTTCGGAAAGCCGATTCCCGCACGGTTTTGCCTAGCGCGGGGAAGTCCGGCCCCAGCACGACTTCCACCAGGCAACGCTGGTGATTATTGAGGGCGAGCTTGTGGGCGGCGCCGTGGGCCGGCATCAGGCCATTGATGCGCTGCAGTTCACGGGCGCATTCAGGGGCGCCGATAAAACCCAGAATGTCGTTGTCGGCCAGCTCCGTGTCGGCACCGACGGCGGTGAGCAAACGGTCGCCCCGCTGGATCTCGGTCAGATACCCATAGGTGAGGTTACGCAAGCCGGCTTCGCGGATGGTTTTGCCAGCCAAGGGGCTGTTTTCCGGCACAATCATTTCAACGTGATATTCGCGGGCGTTTTCCAGCTGCTCGACCAGACCTTCACGGTCAGGCAGCAAGTGGCGACCCAGGAATATCAGGTAGAGGCTGCCCACCAGCAGCAACGGCACCCCGACCCAGGCCAGGTCGAAGATGCCAAAACCTTCCATACCGTGGGACTGAACCAGGCCATCCACGACCAGGTTGGTGCTAGTGCCGATCAGGGTACAGGTGCCACCGAGGATAGCCGCATAGCTGAGCGGCAGCAGAAATTTGGACGGTGACAGGCGCAGACGTTGGGCCCAGTCCTGAACGGCCGGGATCATCATGGCCACGACGGTGGTGTTATTCAGGAAGGCGCTGAGCAGGGATGTGGGGGCCAGCATGCGCAGCTGGCTGGCGAGCAGGGTCTTGGGGGACCCCAGCAGCCTGTGCGCCACCCAGTAGATAGCACCTGTATCGCGCAAGGCAGCCGCCACCACATATAAGGCACCGATGGTCATCAGGCCGGGGTTGGCGAAGCCTTTCAGCGCCTCAGACGGGCTGATGATGCCCGCCAGCAGCACCAGCGTCAGCGCTGCCATCATGGTCACGTCTGCCGGAACCCTGTTGCTTGCCAAGGCCGCCAGCACCATCAGCAGCACTGCGACTGTAAACACCAGATCCGGCGTCATAAACATCCCTAGTAAAAATGTGATCCAGCACACACTTCCTGTGAGCGCGGGATTGTACGGAGCGGATACACCAAGCGCAAAAGGTTTCAGAGGCCTGCCAGACAATCCTGCCGGCCAAGACGATCAAAGACCGGACCGTCTCTGCACGATCCATACCCATTCGCGGGCCAGCGGACAAAACAGGAAAACTATCAGGCAGCCCCACACGAGCGGTACCAGTTTGGGGCAGTAATTTAGCAGAATTATGACAGTTTGGTGCCAACTTTACATTTTGGTGAATTGGATTCTGTGAACAGCGCCTGCCCTTTTATGCGTCACAGTGCATTATGTGCACGATTTCGGGGCATTCGCTTTGCGAGCAAAGCTCCAACGGGTGGGGAGGCTTCGGGGCTGGCGTTAGAGCCTTGCCCGCAAGGCGAAGGGCTGGAGGCGGGCTCCGTGCCAGATCTACCGCCTTCGCTTTGCGAGCAAAGCTCCAACGGGAGGGGAGGCTTCAGGCCTGGCGTTGGAGCCTTGCTCGCAAGGCGAAGGGCTGGAGGCGGGCTCCGTGCCAGATCTAACGCCTTCGCTTTGCGAGCAAAGCTCCAACGGGAGGGGGCTGCGGTGGGTTGGGAGTGGCCGGTGACGCTTATCGTGATTCAAAGAGCCTCAAGGGCTTCCGGGATCAGGGTTGGGCCGGCAATAACGTCGAATTCCTTGTTGTGCAACGCACGGCGGGTGGTTTCCGAGAGCACTTTAGCGACATCTTCGCGGGAGATATCACCAAAACTCTTCAACTTCTCGGCAATTTCCACTTTCTCCAGGGGCGGTTCCTCGGTGAGCCGGCCCGGGCGGACGATGGTGTAGTTGAGCCCGCTGGCGCGCAGGTGGTCGTCGGCCTTGCCCTTGGCAGTGAAGTAATGGCGCAGTTTCTCCGGGCCGGATGCCGGGTCGTCGGCGCGCATGGAGCTGACCATGATAAAGCGCCCAACTCCCTGTTCTTTTGCTTGGTCGATCAGGCTAATGGCACCGTTCTGGTCCACGTCGATGGTTTTCTCAGGGCCGGTGTGGGGGCCGGAGCCGGCGGTGAAGATGACTACATCCTGGCCTTCCAGGGCTTTGCTGCAATCCCCTTCCAGATCCGCTTCCACGACTTCATGGGCGCCCAGGGTCTCCAGGTCGGCCTTCTGGCTCAGATCACGGACCATGGCGCGCACCTGAATATTGTCGGCCACCAGGTGGGGGATCAGGCGACGACCGATTTTGCCGTTGGCACCGGCAATCAGAACTTTCATGAGGGCTCCTTCCTTGTCATGACTGGTAGTTCAGTGATGGTGGGTTGGGGATGGATTTCAAGGGGGAGAGGATAACGGGAGCCATTGAAAGGGGCCCCCAGTAAAGCCTGAAAGGCAACACGAAGAGCAGGCGGTACGCTCCGTTACCCGCCAATTCGCTTTGCGAGCAAAGCTCCAACGGGGAGATATGGTCGGCTCGGGCTCGGGCTCGGGCTAACGCAACCGCAGCCGTTGGAGCCTTGCTCGCAAGGCGAAGGGCCAGTCACCTCGGCGGGTTATTCATCCCACTGCTGTGGCACTTTTTGCAACTCTTCCAGGTTGTAGCCCCGGTCGCGGGCGATGTCCTTCAGCTTGCTGAAGGTGGCATCGCTGATCTGTGGCTGGCGGGCCATGATCCACAGGTAATCCCGTTTCTCGCGGCCAATGATGGTGGTCTGGTAGTCCTCGTCCACGTAGAGCACACGGAAGTCCGCCTTGAAAGGCCAGATAAAGCGCATGCCCCAGATGGCCGGATCCACGTCACTGACGAAGCCGGTGGGGGTCATCCGCTTGAATTCCCCATCAAAGCCACCCTTGCGGAAGGTGAAGGTAGTGGCGATCTTGTTGGGGCCGATGCGTTTGTAGTTTTCCACCGCATTGTAGGCGCCCTTTTCCGGCAAGGTGGGGATGTTGGCGATCACGTACCAATCGCCCATGAAACGGTCCAGGTTCAGATTATCGGCAATCTGAATCGGGTCTTGCGGGTGGGTTTGGCAGGCTTGCAGCATGATCAGACTCACAATGATTACGATGCGGCGCATTGGGGATCTCCTTTATTCAAAGCATGCCGCAAGCCGGGACAAGGCAAGGTGAATGCGTTTTAGAGGGAGCGGTCTGCTGGACTGCCAGGGCGTTGAGGGGAGTTCGCTTTGCGAGCAAAGCTCCAACGGGCCCCGGGCTGGTCGTTGGAGCCTTGCTCGCAAGGCGAAGGGGGGATGAATTAACCCGCCTTCTTCCGGCGCTTGGGGGCTTTGGCGGGCTCCACGGTTACCGGGATGCCATTGAGCTGGGCCATGGCGGTGACGGCTTCGACCCGGTTGCTGCCGATAATGTCGTTAACGCTCTGCCCCGCCACCCGACGGGCGACGCCCAGTTTCACGCCTTCGCGGTCGTGCCCCCAGCCGTGGGGCACACTGATCACACCGGGCATGATGTCGTCGCAAACCCAGGCCGGCAGGGTCAAGGTGCCGGACGGCGTGCTGACCACCAGGTCGTCACCGTCGGCCACGGCCAGCCGCTCGGCATCTTCCGGGTGAATCATCACGTTACAACGTCCCTTGCCTTTCACCAGCCGCTGGCTGTTGTGCATCCAGGAGTTGTTGCTGCGGATGTGGCGACGGCCAATCATCAGCATCTGGTCCGGCGCCACCGGCCTGGGGGCAGGCAGGCCCTGCAGGGCACGAAAATAAAGGGCCGGCACCAGATTGATACGCTGGTCCCGGGTATACAGCCGCTCGGGAAGCATGGGCTCCAGCGGGCCGAGATCGATACCGTGGGGCTCGGCGAGCAGCTTTTTCAGGGTAAGCCCCTTGCGCTGCCCTTTAAGCACCTTCCACGCCACTGTCGGCAAGGAATGCAGCCCGTCCCGCCGCAAGTCATCCAGCACCTTGCCAGCGGTACCGTATGGGCCCAGTCGCAGGCCCAGGTCCACCAGGCCGCGGTCACCCAGCTTGCGGAGAAAACGGTCGGTGGCGGTGATTTGCAGGCGGGTTCTGCGATCCCGGGCGCGCAGGCGGTTCAGCCTTGTGGTCAGACCATTGAGGATTTCCCAGTCGTGGAGGGATCCTTCCGGCTTGGCCACGAGCGGTGGCGTGAACTTCACCACGTTGCGCACCGCCACGGCCTGGAAGATGGGATCAAACTGGGCATGCTCCAGCTGGCCGGTGGGCGGCAGGATGATATCGGCGTGGCGGGTGGTTTCGTTGATGTAGAAGTCGATGCTGACCATGAAATCCAGTTGCCCCAGGGCCTTGTCCAGCTTGCGGCCATCCGGGCAGGACAGCACCGGATTACCGGCATGGGACACAAAGGCTTTCACCTGCCCCTTGCCCGGGGTGAGCATTTCATCGGCCAGGGTCGTCACCGGGAATTCGCCACCGAATTCCGGGTATCCGTGGACCCGGCTGCGGTAGCGATCGAAACTGCCGGTGTCGCCGCTGAGGGCACCCAGGGCCACGATATCGAAGGCGGGATTGGTGAACATGACACCGCCTTCCCGGTCCAGGTTGCCGGTGAGGATGTTGATGAGATAGACCAGCCAGGCGCTGAGGGTGCTGTGGGCACTGGTGGTGACACCCACCCGGGAGTAGATAGCCGCACGGGGTGCCGCGGCGATGTCGCGGGCCAGCTTGCGAATGGCACCCGCGGTCATACCCACGGTCTCGGCCACTTTTTCCGGTGTCCAGTTCACCACCAGGCGGGCCAGGTCCTTTTTGCCATCGAGTATGGGTTCCAGCTTGCCGGGCGCCACCAGCAGTTCCTCGAACAACACCTGGGCAATGGCCAGCAACAGGTACACATCGGTACCGGGGCGGACAAAATGGTGCTCGTCGGCCATTTTGGCGGTCTCGGTGCGGCGCGGATCGACGACCACCACCTTGCCCCCGCGTTTCTGCAGGGCCTTTAGACGCCCTTTCACGTCCGGCACGGTCATGATGGAACCATTGGAGGCCAACGGGTTACCGCCGATAATCAGGAAGTAATCGGTGCGGTCCACATCCGGGATGGGAAACAGGGCCTGGTGGCCGAATAGCTGCCAGGTGGCCAGTTGGTGAGGTAGCTGGTCGGCGGACGTGGCGCTGTAGCGCTGGCGGCTGCGCAAGGCCTTGACGAAGGGCAACAGGGTAAAGAGCGCGCCATGGTTATGGGCGGTGGGGTTGCCGAAGTACAGCGCCACCGAATCCTTGCCATGCACTTCCTGGATGTTGTGCAGGCGCCGGGCCGTCTCGTCCAGGGCTTCGTCCCAGCTGATCGGCACCCAGCCGTCGGCGGTGCGTTTCACCGGATGGCGCAGGCGGTCCGGATCGTGGTGCAGGTCCTGCAGGGCCACGGCCTTGGGGCAGATATGGCCCCTGCTGAACGGGTCGTCCTTGTCTCCCCGGATGGCCAGAATCTCATCGCCGCGATGCTCGATCTCGATGCCACACATGGCTTCGCAGAGATTGCAGGTGTGGTAATGCGTCTGTTTCATCCGTGACCTCGTCCTGGCGCGTTGGCTTGGAAGGTTCTTGATAACAGACGTGCAAAGAGGATGCCATGACTTAATCGGAAACGGCGAGCCGCACGCCTGCCCAGTAAAGCGTTGGGACCTCGCTGGCTAGGCGAGGAAGCTCAACCGCCCTGCTAACGGTGGTATTCGCTTTGCGAGCTAAGCGCCAACGGATGGTTTGAGGAAACGGCGGGTAGACTTCCCCACCCAACCCCGTTGGAGCCTTGCTCGCAAGGCGAAGGGGCCGCTACTGGTCACCGGCCGGGGATTCGCTTTGCGAGCAAAGCTCCAACGGGGCACGGTCTGGTGGCCGGCGGTCTATAGCCAGGCCGCGTCCCAATAGGAGTATTCTCCGATCCTCTCGACCAGGCCCGCCCTGAGCGGATTGGCGATGACATAGCGTGCCATGGGCAGTAGATCCTCATCTGAACGCAAGGCGCGGTCGTGAAACCCTTTTTGCCAGAGATTGACACCCACCTGGCGCGAACATTTTCCCTTGAACATCCGCACCGTCTGCTCAAGGGAGTATTTTTCACGCAGAGAGAACAGCCAGTGGCAGTGGTCCGGCATGACCATGTAACACCAGGTATGGCAGGCGCCCAGGAGGTCAAGGCTGCGGATGGTACGGCAAACCTCACGGGCTGAGCGATGATCGATAAAGTGGGGATACCGCTGACAGGTGGTACATGTCACCAGGTAGACCTGGCCAGCGAGGGATACCCGCCCTTTTCGCAACCGTTGTGTTTGATATTCATATGTCATACCGACATCATCGCTTTCGATAAAAGCGTTAACGACAGTCAATGAAACCAAACTCTGTCAGCCGGTTGAGGAAATCGATGTAATCCGAGGGATAGGGGCCCTTTCGCTTTGCGAGCAAAGCTCCAACGTAAGGAAGGCCGTGTGTTATTGGCCGGTTGAACGCAGCTTGACGCTCAAAACAAAAAAAGCCCGCCATAAGGCGGGCAGCTGTCACTTGCGTCGAGGAAAAGCTTGGCCGGGGGAGCAAGCCCCCGCCGACCTTATTCTTATTTAGAACTTGTGTTCCATGCCCAGGCCGATGATGGTCTCTTCTTCGTCAGCCAGGTCGAACTCAAGCTGGGTACCGTAGACGTAGACTTTGCTGGCGCTGGCCAGTTTGTAGTCTGCGCCCAGGCTTACCTGAGTCACTTCTTCGTCAGACTGATCGCCGTCGGTCATGCCGTACTGGGCTTTCAGTTTTACGCGGTCGATCTTCATGGCTGCGCTGACAACGATGGAGGTATCTTCGCCTTCGCCTTCAGTTTCTTCAGCCATTTGGTACAGAGCGCCCAGCTCGAAGTTACCCGGCTTCAGGCCAGCGGCAACACGGGTGATGTCCAGGCTTTCGATGCCGGTGCTGTCAGCGATCAGCTCGTCAGACATGTCGGTATCGCGGGAGATGGCGCCGTAGAACATGTCTTTTTCGGCAACCAGAGAGATGGAGGTGGTGTCAGCGATATCGGTATCCGCTTCGCCATCCGCATCCACGTCGTCACCTTCAGCCGGGATGAACGCCAGGTTCAGGGTGATCATGTCGGCCAGCTTGGGAGTGCTGTACTGGATGATGTTGGAAACACGGTTTTCACCGGCCAGTACGTTCTTGATATCGCCGCCGATATCGTTGAACTGGTCGATTTTGCCCTGTGCTTTCTTGGTCGGGGTGTCAAACTTACCCGCTTTGATGGTACCGAAGGAACCTTCCAGGCCACCGTAGATGTTACGCTGGGAGAAAGTCTGGCCGCTCTTGTCGCCATCATCCACGCTGATTTCGAATTCAGCCTGATAGATAGCTTTCAGGTTAGCCACGTCCAGGTCGAAATCACCCTTCACACCCAGACGGGATGCGTTGCTGTTCAGCTCCCAGGTGTCTTCGCTGGTGGTGCCGTCGTCAACGTCAGAGTTTTCCAGGGAAACGTTCACTTTACCGTATACAGTCGGACCGTCAGCCAGAGCCAGGCCAGGAAATGCAACAGCGGCCCCCACAGCGATCGCAAGCAAGTTCTTCTTCATTCCAACACTCCTTCAATCAGGCAATATTTGTATGCAAAGCAACAGCGTGAATGAGACCCCCCGAACCGGAGGTATCGTTTACTGCTTGGTGGCGCAGTATGGGGAGTTAGCGTGACGGAAAAGTTGCTCTAATGTGAAGTTTTTATTTCAGCGGGAACTTTCTTCAGAAATACCAATGAAATAGGCTTCGTTACAGCGTTGCTGAGAAGGCGAAGGGCCGCAGGCCGGCGCCGTGCCAGACCTGGCGCACTTCGCTTTGCGAGCAAAGCTCCAACGGGGGAGTTATGGTGATCGGTGGAGATACTCCTTACCTCTTCGTTGGAGCCTTGCTGGCAAGGCGAAGAGCAGGATGCGGGCTCCGCGCCAGACCTGGCGCCTTCGCTTTGCGAGCAAAGCTCCAACGGGTTGGGTGATCTTGCCTTGTCGGGCTCAAGACTGATGAGCTCAGACGTTGAAGGTTCTTTTTACCTGCTGCCAGGCAGCTTCCAGGGCGTCGTCGTCGAGGGTGTCGAGCGGTTCTGGCTGGTCCTGCTCCATTTGTCGGAAGCGGCGTTCGAATTTGGTGGTGGCCTTGCGCAGGGCCTGTTCCGGGTCCAGCTTCAGGTGGCGGGACAGGTTGACGAGGGTGAACAGCACATCGCCGAATTCATCCTCGATGGCGGCCCGCTCGCCGCTGGCCATAGCCTCATCCAGTTCTGCCAGTTCATGGTCTACCTGGCGGCGTACCGGGGGTGATTCCGGCCAGTCGAAGCCCACCTTGGCAGCTTTCTTCTGGACTTTGGCTGCCCGCTGCAGGGCCGGCAGGCCGGCGGGGACGCCATCCAGGGCGCTGTCATGGGCCCGGCCCTTGGCCGCCCTCTCCTGTTGCTTGATGGCCTCCCAGTTGACCTTCACGGCGGTTTCGTCGGCGGCGTCCGACTCGCCGAACACATGGGGGTGACGGCGCACCATCTTGTCGCACAGCACCTGAACCACCTGATTGAAATCGAACAGGCCCTTTTCCCGAGCTATCTGGGAATGAAACACCACCTGCAACAACAAATCCCCCAGCTCTTCCTTCAACTCCGGGTAATCCCGCTGGGCAATGGCCTCCGCCACCTCGAAGGCTTCCTCGATGGTATAGGGGGCGATGGAATCGAAATCCTGCTTCACATCCCAGGGGCAGCCGGACTCCGGGTCGCGCAGGCGGGACATGATGGATAGCAGGGTTTCGATGTTAGGCATGCTTTCCTCTGTTGGTAGCGGCCGTGCTTACGAAAAGGCGCTGAAATTCAATTAATAATTAATAGTTAATAATTAATAACGGAAAACCGCCAGATTTGCTGCGTAGCGGCCAACTTGGTTTTAGGGTTTCGTTATTAACTATTCATTATTAATTATTAATTTTCATTTCTTATACCGCCGCACCTCAAGCACACCCTTGAGCTGGTCCATCTTGGCCAGCACCTTGCCCAGGTTGCCGAGGGTGGCGATTTCCAGGGTTAGGAGCATGGTGGCGGTGTTGTCGTCCTGGTGGGACTGGGTGTGAACGGCGGTGACGTTGACCTTTTCGTTGGCCAGTACCGCGATCACGTCCTTGAGCAATCCCTGACGGTCCCAGGCGCGCAGGAAGATATCCACCGGGTAGGTGATGCGGTCGGCTTCCCCCCAGGTGACTTCGATCACCCGGTTGGGGTCATCGCCCTGCATGGCCAGCAGTTTTTCACAGTCGGCCCGGTGCACCGTGACACCGCGGCCGTGGGTAATGAAACCCATCACCGGGTCGCCGGGAACCGGCTGGCAGCAACCGGCCATGTGGGTCAGCAGGTTGCCCACGCCCTGAATGGTCACATCGCCGGATTTCGAGGCCTTGGGCTTGGAGAGCACCAGGTCCAGCTCCCGCTGGCTATCGTCCGGCTGCAGGGACTGGACCTGGTTGACCACATGCCCCGGGCGCAGGTCACCGGCCCCCAGGGCCGCCAGCACATCGTCGCCAGTCTTCAAATTCAGGTGCGGCGCCAGGGTATCCAGGTCCACCTTTTCCAGGGCCAGGCGGGACATCTCCTTTTCGAGCATGGCCTTGCCCTGGGTGATGTGCACGTCACGATCCTGGCGTTTGAACCACTGGTGAATGCGCGCCCGCGCCGAGGAAGTGGCCACATAGCCCAGTGACGGCGTCAACCAGTCGCGGCTGGGGCCGCCCTCCTTGGCAGTGAGGATGGTGACCTGCTCGCCGGTGTTGAGGGTGTAGTTCAGCGGCACGATGTGACCGTTGATCTTGGCCCCCCGGCAGCGGTGTCCCACTTCGGTATGGATATGGTAGGCAAAGTCCACCGGGGTGGCGCCGGCCTCCAGGTCCACCACGTGGCCATCCGGGGTGAACACATAGACCCGGTCGCTGACCAGGCCATGGCGCAGCTCGTCCACCATGGTGTCCGGGCTGTCCTCGCCCAGCTCCTCATGCCATTCGAGTACCTGGCGTAGCCAGGCAATCCGCTGTTCGTAGTCGCTGACACCGCTCTTGCCCTTCTTGGCGCCTTCCTTGTAACGCCAGTGGGCACAGACGCCCAACTCCGCCTCTTCGTGCATGTTGAAGGTACGGATCTGGACTTCCAGCATCTTGCGTTCCGGGCCCACCACCGCCGTGTGCAGGCTCTGGTAGCCGTTGGCCTTGGGGCTGGCGATGTAGTCGTCGAATTCCTTGGGCACGTGTTGCCACAGGGAATGGACGATGCCCAGGGCGGCGTAGCAGTCACGCAGCTCCGGCACCAGCACCCGCACGGCGCGCACGTCATAGACTTCGCCGAATTCCAGGTGCTTTTTCTGCATCTTCCGCCAGATGCTGTAGATATGCTTGGCCCGACCGTGGACTTCGGCGCCATGGATGCCGTTTTTCTCCAGGTAGCCACGCAGCTGCTCCAGCACATTGTCGATGTACTGTTCCCGGGCCAGGCGCTTTTCGTCCAGCAGTTTGGCGATCTTCTTGTAGGCGCCGGGTTGCAGGTAGCGGAAGGACAGGTCTTCCAGCTCCCACTTGAGCTGCCCGACCCCCAGCCGGTGGGCCAGGGGCGCGTAGATGTCGAAGATTTCCTGGGCGACCTTGCGCTGGCGCTCGGGCTCGGATTCCTTGACGGCACGGATGATCACGGTCCGCTCGGCCAGCTTCACCAAAGCCACGCGCACGTCGTCGACCATGGCCACCAGCATCTTGCGCATGTTGTCGAGCTGGCCATCCTGTTGGCCAAGCACGGCCTTGCGGGTGGGGTTCAGGTTGGTGCTGATGGCCGCCATGCGCAGCACGCCTTCGATCAGGCGGGCCACATCCGGGCCAAATTCTTTCTCCACTTCCGGCAGGGACATCTGCCCTTCGCGCACGGAGCGGTAGAGAATGGCTGCGGGCAACACATCGGTATCGGCGCCCAGGTCCACCAGCACTTCAGCCATTTCCAGGCCGATATCCAGGCAGCCCTTGCCATAGGGCCAGTGGCGACCGGCCGCTTCCCCGGCCATCTGGCACTGTTCCGCCCGCTCACAGGCCTGCTCCAGTGCCTCGCCGTTTCGTACCGGGGCCCGGGTGTCCAGGTTCGCCAGCCAGTCACGCCAGTGACCGGTGCTGCCTTCTGTGGGACGGCGTACCGTTACCATGTGCTTTCCTTCTGGTTTTAGGTGGCGAGCCAAGGCTGAAGCCACCCGCGTTGGCGCCTGGCGAGCCAGGCACCAACCGCTCACATCATTTCTTTTCGAACACCGCGATGGATTCCACGTGGGTGGTGTGGGGGAACATGTCCATCACGCCTGCCGCTTTAAGACGGTATCCCAGGGCGGTGAGTTCCCCGGCATCGCGGGCCAATGTGGCCGGGTTGCAGGATACATAGACGATCCGCTTCGCACCAAAGCGGGGCATCAACTTCACCATTTCCAGCGCGCCGGTGCGCGGTGGATCAATCAGGATACGATCATATTTGCGATTGGCCCAGCTCTGCCCGGCCACATCCTGACTCAGATCCCAGGCGTGGAATTCCAGGTTTTCCAGGCCATTACGGCGGGCATTCTCGTAGCCGCGCTCCACCATGGCCTTGCTGACTTCCACCCCCACCACCTTGCCGGCCCGCTTTGCGGCCGGAATGGTGAAATTGCCCAGACCACAAAACAGGTCGAGCACGGTGTCGTCCGGGGAGATGTCCAGCAAGTCCAGTGCCAAAGGCACCATCTTGCGGTTGATCTCCGCATTCACCTGGGTGAAATCCGTGGGGTGAAAGGCCAACTCCACATCGGCGGAGGGGTGGCGGTAGTACAGGCGCTCCTCGTTCTCCGCCCCGGTGAGGGCCGGCCAGATGCGGTGCACGGTGCTCTCGTTGCCCGGTTGCAGGTACAGGTGCCAGCCCAACGGCTGACAGAAATCCAGGAAGGCCTGCTGGTCTTCATCGGGCAGCGGGTCCAGATGGCGGATGATCAGCGCCACATCCTCATCGCCGGCGGCCAGTTCGATCTGCGGGATGCGGCTGCGACTCTTGAGGCCGTGCATCAGGGTACGCAGATCGGAGAGGCGATGGCCCACGGACGGAATCAGCACTTCGCACTGCTGCAGCTGGGCGATGAAGCTGTTGCGCTTTTCCCGGAAGCCCACCAGGGTTTCGTCCTTGGCTTCCACGTACTTCACGCCCATGCGGGCCTTGCTGCGATAGCCGGTGACCGGGCCGCTGAGTGGCGGCAGCCACTCTTTCGGTTCCAGGCCGCCAAAGTGCTGGAGCTGCTCGCGCAGTACCGCTTCCTTGCGGGCGATCTGCACGTCCGGGTTCATGTGCTGCAGGCTGCAACCACCGCACAGGGTGCTGTGCTGGCAGGGAGGCTCGACCCGATCCGGGGAGGCGCGCACGATCTCCACCGCCTTGCCCTCGTCGAACTTGCGGCGCATGTAGGTGAACTTGAACATCACCTCTTCACCGGGCAGGGCGTTGTCGATAAAAGTGGTCTTGCCATCACGGCGGGCAATGCCGCGGCCGTCGTGGCTGAGCGATTCAATGCTGGCGGGCTCCGGGGTTTCCGGTAACTGCTTGCGTTTTCGGGCCATGAGATCTCTTGTCATCGATTATGTTGTTGGAGCCTTGCTTGCAAGGCGAAGGGGTAAACTGGGACCTTCGCCTTGCAAGCAAGGCTCCAACGAATTTGTGGGAGGGCTTGTTAACCCTGCCAGGCTTCCAGGAAGCCCAGAAAGTGCGGATGGCCTTCGGCTTTCAGGTAGTCCTGCAACAGGGTCAATTCCTGTTCGTAGCCGGTGGGGTCCAGCTCGCCGCGCATCAGCTGGAAGCGCAGGTAGACCAGCCAGGTGTTGAGCACATCGGTCTCGCAGTAATCACGAATACCCTTGAGGTTGCCTTCCTGGAAGGCGTCGAACACCTTGCCGCCGCTCATGCCCATCTTGCCGGGGAAGCCCAGCAAGGTGGCGATCTGGTCCAGCGGGGCGTTGGCCCGGGCGTTGAACAGGGCCAGCTGGTCCATCAGGTCCAGGTGGCGCTGGTGGTAACGGCTCAGGTAATTGTTCCATTTGAAGCTGGAGTCTTCGTTACCGGTTTCCCAGTAACGGCGGGCCTGCACACCATGCTTGAGGGCACGGTAATGCAACACCGGCAGATCGAAGCCACCACCGTTCCAGCTCACCAGATTGGGGGTAAAGCGGTCGATACCGTCGTAGAAGCGCTCGATCAACTCTTTCTCACTACTGTCCTCGTCCCCCAGGGACCAGACCTTGATGCCCTGGGTGGAGCGCAGCACCACAGAGATGGCAACGATGCGATGCAAATGCAGGCGCAGGAATTCGGTGCCGTTTTCCTGGCGGCGCAGATTCAACAGGGCACTGGCGGTGTCCTTGTCACTGAGGCCATCCAGATCGTAAATGCGGCGTCCGCCGTCCAGATCGGGGATGGTTTCGATGTCGAATACCAGTACGTTCATTCAGCTCTCCAAAATGGCAAGGGCCCGCTTCAGGTGGCGGGCATCCAGCGTCAGGCTTGTTGCTGGAACACCCCGGTGGACAGGTAACGGTCGCCACGGTCGCAGATGATGGCCACGATGACGGCGTTCTCCAGTTCTTCGCTCAGGCGCAAGGCCCCGGCCACGGCACCGCCGGAGGAGACACCACAGCTGATACCCTCTTCCCGGGCCAGCCGGCGCATGGTGTGCTCGGCCAGGGCCTGATCCATGTCGATGACCCGGTCCACCCGGGAATCATCGTAGATGGACGGCAGGTACTCCTTCGGCCAGCGACGGATGCCGGGAATGGAAGAGCCTTCGGTGGGTTGCAGACCGATGATCTGGATATCCGGGTTCTGTTCCTTCAGGAACATGCTGCAACCCATGATGGTGCCGGTGGTACCCATGGAACTGACAAAATGGGTAACGCCACCCTGGGTATCGCGCCAGATTTCCGGGCCGGTGCTTTCGTAATGGGCCATGGGATTGTCCGGGTTGGCGAACTGGTCCAGCACCCTGCCCTCACCCCGGGCCTGCATGGCCTGGGCCAGATCTCGGGCGCCTTCCATGCCTTCTTCCTTGCTCACGGAAATCAGCTCGGCGCCGTAGGCAGCCATGGCGTCGCGGCGTTCCTGGCTCTGGTTGGCGGGCATGATCAGTTTCATGCGGTAGCCGCGCATGGCAGCGGCCATGGCCAGGGCAATGCCGGTGTTACCACTGGTGGCTTCGATCAGGGTATCGCCGGGCTTGATCTCGCCGCGAGCCTCGGCCTTCATGATCATATTCAGGGCCGGGCGATCTTTCACCGAGCCTGCCGGATTGTTGCCTTCCAGCTTCACCAGAATGGTATTGGTGGTGTCGCCCGGCATCCGCTGCAGGCGAACCAGGGGCGTATTGCCCACGGTCTGTTCGATGGTTTTATGGTTCATGGCGCGCATTGTACCCGAAAGCGGGTCGCGGGCGAGATGCCGTTGATGCCCTTCCCAAGGTAGTGGGAACTGCCCGCTGTCCGCAGGGAGAGTCGCTTTGCGTGCCGGACGCGAAAGCAAAATGGCCGGGTTCGTGGCAGTGACCCGCATCTCGGGCATAATGGGCGAAAACAACAGCAACGACGGGGATTCATGGTCAACCAAAGCCTTCGCTCACGCCTGATGTTCATGACCATTCTGCCCGCTCTGATGGCGGCACTGGTGGTCGGCGGTTATTCCCTGGTGAGCCGGCTGGTGGACGTGCGCGATACCAATGCCCAGCGCCAACAGCTGGTGACCGACAGCTTTGCCGCCCGCCTGGAGAGCACCCCCGCCTCCGATACCGCCCGCCAGCAACAGCTGCTTCGCCAGTTACTGGAAGCCAGGGACGTGCGCGCCGCCACGCTGGAATTCGAGGATGATCGCCCTGCCCTGCATGCCGGGCCAAGACTGCGGCCAGTGACCGCTATCAATCAGGACGATGCCGGTCAGCGACGGGTGACCGACACCAGTTGGCAACTGACCCGGGATATCAACCCGGGGGAACCGGCCAGACTGACCGTAGAGTTCACCCGCCAGGGACAGTATGTGTCGACGCTGGAGGGGCTGATTACCCTCATTATGGTGATGGTGGCGCTGATGTTGCTGACCCTGGTGCCGGCACTGCGTTTTTCCCGGCAGCTGACCAGCCCGATCGGGGAAATGGTGGACGCGGTGCAGCGGATTCGCGATGGCGACCTGAGCATGGCCATTCATACCCAGGCAAAAGGCGAGCTGGCAGAGCTGGAAACGGCCCTGCGCCAGATGGTGTCGGCGCTGGCGGATGCCCAGACCGAGCTGCAACAGAACGTGGACCAGGCCACTCAGGATCTGCGCGAAACCCTGGAAACCATCGAGATCCAGAATATCGAGCTGGATATGGCCCGCAAGGAAGCACTCAAAGCCAGCCAGATCAAATCGGAATTTCTGGCCAACATGAGCCATGAAATCCGCACGCCGCTCAATGGCATTATCGGTTTCACCAAGTTACTGGAGAAATCGGCCCTGAGCGCCCGGCAGCAGGACTATCTCGGCACAATCCACAAGAGTGCCGATTCACTGCTGGCGATCATCAATGACATTCTCGATTTCTCCAAGATCGAGGCGGGCAAGCTGTCCCTGGAGCACACCCCGCTGAACCTGCACGACTTGATCGAGGACGTGCAGACCCTGCTCGCCCCCATGGCCCAGGAGCGGGGCCTGGAGCAGGCGGCCATCATCTATTCGGATGTACCGGTGAACCTGCTCGGCGACCCGCTGCGTATTCGCCAGGTGCTCACCAACCTGCTCAGTAATGCTATCAAATTCACCGAGCAGGGCTCGGTGGTGGTGCGCGCCATGCTGGAGGAAGACCGTGGCGCGGAGGCCATCATCAAGCTGACGGTGACGGACACCGGTAACGGCCTGAGCCCGGAAGCCCAGAAGAATCTGTTCAGAGCCTTTACCCAGGCCGACCAGAGCGCCCGCCGCCAGGAAGGCGGCACCGGCCTGGGACTGGCCATCAGCAAACGTCTGGTGGAAGGCATGGGCGGCGAGATCGGTATCGACAGCAGCGAAGGCCAGGGCTCGACCTTCTGGTTCACGCTGCGTGCCGAGCGGGATCCCAAACAACGCCCTTCTGCCCATCTGGAACACTTCCGGGGCCGCACCGTGACCCTGGTGGAAACCGACGAGTATGGCCGCCTGGGCCTGTATCACATGCTCAGCCACTGGCAAATGCGTATCAACGAATACCATAGTCTGGATGCCTTGATGGCCGCGCTGGATCGGGGGGAGTTGATCAGCAGCGATTTCCTGATCGTCGGCCTGCCCGCCCACCCGGAAAAGCAGGCCATGCAGCCGGTGCTGGATAATCTGGCGGCCCTGGGTCAACCCCTGCTCGCCCTGAGCAACAACCCGGAAAGCGTCTGCCGCTGGCTTGAGCATTACCCCCACTGTCAGGTGCAAGGCAAGCCCGCCACACGTCAGCGCTTATTCAACGCCCTGATGGCCCTGAGCGGTGAATTGGAGGGCAAAGAACTGGATGCGGTCAAGGAAGATCCGCTGGCCTACCCGGTATCAGTGATGGTCGTGGACGACCACCCGGGCAACCTGAAACTGGCCCGGGTATTTCTGGAAGAGCTGGGCGCTACGGTTACCGCTTGCGACAGTGGTCAACAGGCACTGGATGCGTTCCGCGATCAGACATTCGATATGGTGTTCATGGATATCCAGATGCCCGGCATGGATGGCAAGACCACGGCCGCCAGAATGCGCGAACTGGAAGCCCCCGGCTGCCATACGCCGATTGTTGCCCTGACCGCCCATGCCCTGGAAAGCGAACGCCGGGATCTGCTCGACAGCGGCCTGGATGATTACCTGAGCAAACCGATTACCGAAGGGCAGCTTCGCCATACCCTGGAACAGTGGGTGATGGATCAACCTGGCGGCCCCCTTGCTGAGCCGGGAGAGGAAAGCGAGCCGGTCAGCGACAGGGTGTTCGATGCGGACCTGGCCCGCCGACGGGCCGGCGGCCGACAAGCGCTGGCCGATGAAATGCTGAAGATGCTGCTGGACAGTCTGGCGGAAGACCGGCCTGCCATTTCGTCCGCTTTTGACAGTGCGGATCAGGACGCCTTGCTGGAGCGTGTCCACAAACTCCACGGGGCAACCCGCTATTGCGGTACCCCCCGCCTGGAGCATGCTGCCAAGACTCTGGAAGAAGCCCTGAAAACCGGTACCGAACGGGAGGCATTGGCGTCGATGGTGTCCGCCCTGTGCGATGAGATCTGTGCGCTGGAACAGTTGTGGCAGGATCAGGGGGAGGAGGCTGCTAGCTACTAGTTTCGAGTTGCGACGCGGGCTCGGCCGTGCAGGCTCGACGTGCGTTGCCCGCGTTTGTAGGAGCGGCACTCGCAGCGCGATTGGGGCCACCAGTACCCCCTCACCCGTTGGAGCCATGCTCGCATGGCGAATAGGGTTGGGGTGGTACGAACCCGGTATTACCTGGATGACCTGTCGAGCCCTGAGATTCCTGATCGTCCTCCGGTCGATTCTGTGCTTCGCACGGTTCGTCCCCTGGAAGGGAACTCCTACAGCGGCTTCGTAGACATTCCAGTATCAGGGAAACTTTTCGACCCTTCTTAATCCTATCAGTGTGGCTTGCAGCTAGACGCCAGCCCCTGTCACCTGGTCCATCAGCGCTCGCATACTGCGAACGGCTTCGTCCAGGCCGGAGATCACCGCGCGGGCAATGATGCTGTGGCCGATGTTCAGTTCGTTGATGCCGGGGATCGCCGCAATGGGCAAGGTGTTGTGATAGTGCAGGCCGTGGCCGGCGTTGACCACCAGGCCCTGCTCCAGGGCATAGGCCACGCCCTCGCGGATTTTTGCCAGTTCCCGCTGTTCGCTGGCCGGGTCCGTGGCATCGGCATAGTGGCCGGTGTGGATTTCGATGGTGGGCGCCCCGCATTCGCGAGCGGCACGGATCTGCGCCGGGTCCGCGTCGATAAACAGGGAGACATCGATACCCGCTTCGGCCAACCGCTGGCAGCACTGGGCGACCCATGCCTGGTTACCCACCACGTCGAGCCCACCTTCTGTGGTCAGCTCTTCCCGTTTTTCCGGCACCAGACAGCAATGGGCCGGCCGGATGCGGCAGGCTATCCCCACCATTTCCTCGGTGGCCGCCATTTCCAGGTTCATGCGGGTTTGCAGCGTCTGTGCCAGTAGCTCCACATCCCGGTCATTGATGTGGCGACGGTCTTCGCGCAAATGCACGGTAATCCCATCCGCCCCGGCCTGCTCCGCCACCAGGGCAGCCTGAACCGGTTCCGGGTAACGGGTGCCCCGGGCCTGGCGGAGAGTGGCGATATGGTCGATGTTAACGCCGAGCAATACTCTGGACATGGTGCTTTGCCTTCATTTCGTCGGTTACCGTAGGAGCCATGCTCGCATGGCGAAAATTGTAGTCACGGGAAGCTGACACCTGATTCATCCCTTGCGAGTAACAGCCAGGGTACTTTCGCCATGCAAGCATGGCTCCTACAACGGATTCATTTCTCCCGAAACAGCTCACGGCTTTTCAGGGGTTTGTCTCCCAGGTGCGGGGCCAGCAACGCCCGGCACAGGTGGAGAGCGGTTTTGCGGGCTGCCGGCTGCCAGTCGCCATTGACGATGGCCAGTAAATCATTGCCATGGTACCCCTCACCAGCGGGCAACAGCCCCTGCTGCGGGTCCAGCAGATAGTATCCGTCAGGACGCACAGCCTCGCCGTGAATATCGTACCCTAGGGCGATGCCGTAGCCCATTTCCTCCAGCAGGCCCAGCTCGAACTGACGCAGGGCCACGTCCAGACACTGTCCCTCCATAAGCGCATTGAGGGCCTGCTCGTAAAGCGGCCAGAGTTCCGGATGAGGGTCGTCTCGATGCAGTAACCGGGTGAGCAGTTCGTTCAGGTAAAACCCGCAGTAAAGGGGCTTTCCCTGCAGGGCCAGGCGCTGCCCCCGGGGTTCACAACCGCGAAAACTGTATAGCTCGCCGGCGCTTTTCAGTTCTATCCACAGGGGCGTAAAGGGTGCCAGCAAAGGATCCTTGCGCCCGCCCCGCACCACGGCTCCCACGCGACCCAATGCGGGCACAAACAACTCCACGATCAGGCTGGTATTGCGGAAGGGCCGGCGGTGCAACAGCCAGGCGGGTTGCAGGGTGTTATTGTCGGGGATCATGGGGGCTGTTGAAAGTTCAAAGTTTAAAGTTTAAAAGCACGGAATAGCCCGGCAGTCACAGCCAGGCCGTGCCCGCGACTCACCCGGCATAGAAGCGCGGAGAACCGTCTTCATGATACGCAACAGGCTTGTCCGCGCGCTTCAACTTTGAACTTTAAACTTTCAACTCCTCTCGTCATAGCCAAGGGAACGCAGGGCCCGGGCATCATCGGACCAGCCGGCCTTGATCTTCACCCACAGGTTCAGCATTACCTTGCGCTCGATAAGACGCTCGATATCTTCCCGGGCCTGGGTGCCAATCTGCTTGATGCGATCACCGCCGTCGCCAATAAGAATCTTTTTCTGGCCACGGCGCTCCACCAGGATTGCAGCGGAGATTTCGGTGATACGCGGGCCGTCTTCCCACATTTCCACTTCCACGCTGACCTGGTGG
>NZ_LWEJ01000262.1:0-62052 GCF_001635525.1 Alcanivorax sp. HI0007 | reverse complement strand
GCTGCGTGCTGCCGTGGCGCCTTCCGGCGATACCTGGCGGGCCGAGAACAGCCGCAACAAGGTAGATTACACCGTGGATCATATCGGCGCCTTGCTGGCCACCGGCCGGTTGCCGTTCCAGTCACCGGTCACGCTGCCCGTGCTGGATGCCTACGTAGACGAATTTTTCGTGCAGGGCTTTGCGGGTATTGCCGATGTGAAGGTGAAAACCAACCGGCGCCGCTGCAACGCGCTGCGCTGCCGGGATGATGTCTCGCGTAATGATGAGACCAGTCTGGCCTTTGGCGCCGGAGTGGGCGTGCGCACCACGTTCAATCTGGGGCTGACCCTCCAGTACATGCAGTACGTGGACAAGGATTACATCACCGTGACCGGCATCGAAGGCGGTCTGGAGTGGTATTTTTAGTAACGTTTCATGCCGACGGCCTGATGCATGAGCGTCATCGACGGCAGATACAAAGAGGACAATCGATGAATCCTGCAGTATTCGAGCGTGGCGCGGTGCGCGCCCTGATGAGCCTGCCCGGTGCGGTGCTGGACAAGCTGTCCGCAGGCCTGGAAACCCACAGTCGCTCCCATCTGGATTCCCGCCTGCGCTTCCTGTTGGCGCTCAGCGCCGCCAAGCCGACGCTGGATAGCGGTACCGTGGAACAGGCTCGCCGCCTGTACCGGGATGTCATCAATCTGCTGGATGTGGCGCCGGTGTCTTTGCCCGTGGTGGTCGATCACCAGGTGCCGCGGGACGATGGCAGCTCGATGCGGGTGCGGCGTTATCGTCCGGCCCTGGCGCCACGGGTGGCGCCGGCAATCCTGTTCATGCACGGTGGCGGCTTTACCGTGGGTGGCGTGGACGAGTACGACCGCCTGTGCCGCTACATTGCCGACCGCACCAATGCGGTGGTGTTGAGTGTGGATTACCGGTTGTCCCCGGAGCATCCCTCTCCGGCGGCGGCGGAGGATTGCCTGGCCGCCTGGCGCTGGTTGCTCGACAACACCGCCGCCATGGGGCTGGACCCGCAGCGGCTGGCGGTGATGGGCGACAGTGCCGGCGGCAACCTGAGCGCCGTGGTCTGCCAGCAGGCCAAACAGGCCGGCCTGCCCCTGCCTGCCCTGCAAGTGCTGATCTACCCCACCACCGACGGGGCTCTCAAGCACCCCTCGGTGCAGACCCTGGGCCAGGGCTTCGGCCTGGATATGGCCTTGCTGGCCTGGTTTCGCAGCCAGTTTATTCACGATCCGGCGATGATGGAGGACTTCCGCGTGTCGCCCCTGCGCAACCCGGACCTGTCCGGTCTGCCCCCCGCCATCCTGATCACCGCCACCGATCCCCTGCGGGATGAAGGGCTGGAATATGGCGAGAAATTGCGGGCAGCGGGGGTGGATGTCACTGCCCTGGATTACCCGCAACTGGTCCACGGCTTTCTCACCATGGGCGGTGTTATTCCCGCGGCACGCAAGGCGGTGAATGCCATCTGCGACGCCACCGTCCAGCGGTTGTGATTTAGTTAAAAGGTGAAAGTTCAACGTTAAAAAAGCGCGAGATGGTGTTGTTGCCAAGGGTGAAAGCAGGTGGCCGCGTTGGTGGCTAAGAACGCAGCATCACAGCGGCGCGGCGCGTGGGCTTTTCGGTTGCTCCCCACCTCGCTTCGCGCTTTTCAACTTTAAACTTTCACCTTGCTCCTCAAAACTCCCCCACAAACTGATTATAAAACTGCCGTGCCGTACGTCCGGAGCGCACGCCTTTTTCCATGGAAAATCGGCGCGCGCGAACGTGCAATTGCGCCCGGTCTTTTACCGGGCCAAACAGGTGATCGACGATCTCGAAATACTGCGGTTCGCTGATCGGGTAAAAACTCAACGCCAGCCCGAAACGATCCGAAAGGGAAATCTTTTCCTCCACCGCATCACCGTGATGAATCTCCCGGCCCACCACCTGGCTCTGTTCATTGTCTTTCATGTATTCCGGCACCAGATGGCGACGATTGCTGGTGGCGTACAAGCGCACATTCTCCGGCGGCAATTCCAGGGAGCCTTCCAGCACACTTTTCAGATGCTTGTACTGGTGTTCTCCGTCCTCGAACGACAGGTCATCGCAGTAGACGATAAAGCGCTGACTGCGTTCGCGGATATCATCAACGATATCCGGCAGATCCTGCAGGTCGTCCTTGTCCACCTCGATCACCCGCAACCCCCGCGGCGCAAACTCGTTCAGCAACGCCTTGACGATGGAGGACTTGCCGGTGCCCCGGCTGCCCCACAGCAGCACATGATTGCAGGGTTCGCCGCGTAGAAACCGTTCCGTGTTCTGCAGGATCTTCGCCTTTTGGGTATCGATGCCGAGCAGATCCTCCAACCGTACCGGATCCGGTCGGCTCACCGGTCGCAGGGTGCCGGAACGGCCCCGCCAGATCGCGGCAGGAATGTTGCGCCAGTCGATGTTGGACGCCATGGAAGCCTCGTGAGAAAAAGTGGGAAAGCAATGACGCCGCCAGGAAAATAACGAAGCCTGACAAACCGGTCTTTCGTTGGAGCCTTGCTTGCAAGGCGAAGAGGCGGCTGTTCTGAAAGGATTCGCCTTGCAAGCAAGGCTCCAACGGTGAAAGTCTAACAAAAGTTTTTCCTCGGGAGCATGCGTGGCCGCTGAACTTTCACTATGCTTGAATCTCCAATGCATGGTCCTCGACGACTATTTCAGGAGATCGTCAATGAAAGCTGTTGCCCTGGTTGTGCCCGCTCTTGCCTTGCTGGCCACCGCCTGCGCCACCCAGTACGACACGGACTACCCGGCCGGGCTGCCGGAAAGCACCACCACCTGCCCGGAAGATCCGCCCCAGGCCTGCACCATGGATTATCGCCCGGCCTTCGGCTATGACGAGCAAGGGGGCATCCTCGGCGAGTACGGCAATGCCTGCGGAGCCTGTGCCACTGACGGGGTGAAATACACCTCCCCCAAACAGCTGCCGCAACCGGCCGCTGCCCCGGACGACAAATAACCTCGAGGTCGCCCCTTGCCCAAGGCCCTGACCCTGCTGCTGGATTTTGACGACCAGTACCGTCGTGATGTGCAACAGAGCCACGCCTTTCTGCACCGCCGCGATCGCCGTTTTGCCCAGCAGCAGGAAGACCAGAAACAACCGCTCACCGTGCCAGCCTGGCTGGCGGCCCTGCATGCCCTGAACGGCCAGCGCCGTGAAGCCGGCGCCGACCCGCGCCTGCGTCACTGGCGCCAGGCCCGTTGGGTGTTTGCCGGCCTGGGAGCCCTGCTGGGGGCGGGTTTCATGCTGGGTCTGCTCTGGTATGACGGCAGCCGGCAGATCAACCTGACACTGCTGATCGGCCTGGTGGCCCTGCAACTGCTGCTGGCCCTGTTCACCAGCCTGCAGGCCTGGCTGGGCTGGCAGCCCTGGGGCAGCCTGCTGGGGCCGCGCCAGGGGGAGGATCCTCTGGCCGCCCTGCGCCCGGCCCTGTGTGCCCGCATCGCCCACACCGGGGGGTTGCTGTTTGCCATCAGCGGTCTGCTGACCTTGCTGGCCCTGGTGGTGGTGCAGGATCTGGCCTTCGGCTGGAGTACGACACTGCAGACCTCCGCCGACGGTTATCACCGGATGGTGGCGGCCCTGGCCCAGCCCTGGCAGAGCCTGTGGCCCGCAGCGGTCCCCTCGGCGGAGCTGGTGAGCGCATCCCAGTTCTACCGGCTTGCGGACACTCCGGCGGATAACCCGGCCTTGCTGGGGACCTGGTGGCCCTTTGTGCTGATGCTGTGGCTGATGTATGTGCTGTTGCCCCGGCTGGTGTTGCTGATGCTGGCGGCCCTGCAGCTCCGCTGGCAGGCCGGCCGGGCCCTGCGCGCCCACCCGGGCTGGCAGGGGCTGTTCTATCGCTTCGAGACGCCCTGGGTGGAAACCCGTGGCCAGGAAGACAGCCAGCCCGCCCCGGCGGCGGCCAAAACGGACCTGTCGCCCCTGCCGGACAGTGCCACCCTGATCCACTGGGCCGGCGCTGCCATTGACGCCCCCGGCCTGTTGCCCCGCCTCAGCCGCGATCCGGGGCCGCTGCAGTGCCGTGCCGGGGGCAACAATTCCCTGGAAGAAGATGCCCGGGTGCTGGAACAGACCGGTGCCCGCAATCAGCCGGTGATCCTGGTCACCCGGGGCTGGGAGCCACCCACCGGGGAACTCAGCGATTTCATTGTCGATGCCCGCGATCACTGGCCCGCCGCCACCCTGCTGGCCCTGGTGCCGCTGGCGGATGAGCAGGGCACCGCGCTCACCGATGCCGGGCTGCTGGCCCAGTGGCAACGCTTCGTGGATCGTCAGGGCGACAGCCATCTGTTGCTGTGCGCCCCCCGGGAACAGGATCAACCATGAACGAAACGGCCCAACAACTGCCCCGCTTTGCCGTGGTTGGCCACCCCAACAAGGGCAAGTCCAGCGTGGTGGCCACCCTGGCCCAGAACGATTCCATTGCCATCGCCATGGAGCCGGGCACCACCCGCGACAGCCACCGTTACCCCATGAAGGTGGATGACACGACCCTCTACGAGCTGATCGACACTCCCGGGTTCCAGCGTCCCCGCAAGGTACTGGCCTGGTTGCAGGGGCACAGCCTGTCCGCCTCCGATCGCCCGGAAACCGTGGCGGCTTTCGTCACCCAGCATGCGGACGATCCCCGTTATCACGACGAGTGCGAGCTGCTGCGTCCCATCGTGGACGGCGCGGGGATCATCTATGTGGTGGACGGCTCGGTACCCTACAACCGCGAACACGAAGCGGAAATGAACATCCTGCGCTGGACCGGCCGCCCCAGCCTGGCGCTGATCAACCAGATCGGCAGCGACGATCACAGTGCCGACTGGGAAGCGGCCCTGGGCCAGTATTTCCAGATCGTGCGCCGTTTTGACGCGGTGCGCGCTCCCTTCGAAAAGCACCTGGACCTGCTGCGCAGCTTCGGGCAACTGGCGCCGGACTGGCGCGAGCCGCTGGATGCGGCGCTGGAATACCTGCAGGCCCTCAAATTTGGCCGCGACAGCCAGGCCCTGGAACATATCGCCGATGCCCTGATCGACATGCTCGGCCATCAGGAAAGTGCCCGCCTGGGTGAGCACGAACCGGCCAAACCGCTGCTGCCCAAATTGCGCCAGCGGTGGCATCACTGGCAGCGCGAACGGGAGCAGCGCCTGCGCCGGTCGGTGGAAGATCTTTATCAGCACCGTCGCCTGCAACGGCAGGAAAGCGACCTGCTCACCCCGGACGATGGTGACCTGTTCAGTGAGCGTACCCGCCAGCTCTGGGGCATCAGCAAGACCCAGCTGGCCGCCGCCGGCTTCGGTGCCGGTGCGGTGGGCGGCGCGGGCCTGGATGCGGTGACTCTGGGGCATTCCCTTGGCACCGGCGCGCTGATCGGTGGTCTGCTCGGCGCCGCCGGCAGCTATTACTACAGCGACAAACTCACCCGCCTGAAACTGGGCCCGCTCAGTGGCGGCTTCCGGGAAGCGGTCTACGGCCCCCTGAAAGACCCCCAGTTCGCCTATGTGGTCCTGGGCCGTGCCCTGGTGCACAGCTACGAAGTCAGCCAGCGCAACCACGCCGGTCGCGACGTGCTGGTGGTCAATGAGGCCGGTGAACACTGGCTCGATCACATGGACCGCAAGGAGCGCCAGCGCCTGCACAAGACCCTGCTATCCCTGGCCAGCCGTAAATTCGAACCGGGCAAACGCCAACGGCTGATCGAGCAGCTGGAACAGGCGCAACAGGCGTTCGGGCAATGGCAGATGGGGCAGTTTGAAGGCAGTTGACAGTTGATAGTGGACAGTTGACAGCTACGCGGTCTTGATTGGCTGTTAATTGTAGCGCAGCAGGCCGCGCTTAAAGCTTGGGCGCGGCCTCAAGTGTTTTAAAATCGACAAACCGGGCTCGCGCCGCTGTCAACTGTCCACTATCAACTGCCAACTGTATTTTTTTGCATTCCACTCAGTCAGCAAAACCGCCCTGGCAGCAGATTTGTGAAGGCTATTCGTTGCCTTGGTCCCGCACTCTGGGCAAGCTAAAACGACCTTGCGAGGACGTGTGATGCTGCCTGAAGAAATCAAACTCAAGCTTGCCCCCTTGTCCCGGAGTGCCTGGCGGCCCCGGACAGGCCCTGCTGTGCCCGGCGCGCGTTCGAAATTCGGGGGCTTGCCCCTGTTGAGGCCCGACGAGTCCTGGCCCTGTTGTGCCCATTGCCATCAGCCCATGCAGTTGTTCGTGCAGCTGGATTCCGGGGATTTGCCGGCGGAGGCGGGTCAGCCGTTCGGTGACGGGGTATTACAGGTGTTCTACTGCACCAACATGGAAGAAGAATGCGAGGTGCTTTGCCAGGCCCATCTGCCCTTCTCCGAAGCCTCACTCACCCGGGTGATTCCCCGGGATCAGACCGGCGGCTTCGACGCCTTGCCGGTGACCATTCCTGATGCCTTCCCCGAACAGTCGCTCACCGGCTGGAGTCGCCACAACGATTTTCCCGGTCAGCAGGAAACCGTGGCCATCAATGATGATCTCCCCGACGGCACCCTCGCCCTGCTCCATGCCCACCGCCCTGCCCCGCGGGCCGGCGACAAGCTGCTGGGCTGGCCGCACTGGGTGCAGAATGTGGACTACCCGACCTGCCCCTGTTGCCAGAAAAAAATGCAATTTATCATGCAGCTGGATTCCACCGACACCCTGCCCTTCTGGTTCGGTGATTACGGCTGCGCCTATGTTTTTCAGTGTGAAAATCACCCCGACGTGATGACCATGACCTGGTTAAGCCGCGCCTGATTTTTGAAAATAAAATTAAAAAAATAAATATGGGAAGCGATGCTTGCGTCGCGAATCCAGCAGTATCTGCGAGGCAGCACCGTCAGCTTTTCAAATAACACCCAGCCGAACCATTAAACGACTACTCACCAATTACCGTAGGGTGCACTGAGCCTAAGGCGAACTGCACCGGTCCGGCGTTTGATGGTGCAGTTCGCCTTAGGCTCAGTGCACCGTACATATCCGCTGGCGTGCTAAAGAATGAGTAACCGTCGTGTGTCCTGCGGTTAACGTACTTTATATTCTGGCTCACTATGGCCCTAATGCCCCCGCTCACGACGGTAACGTTGTGGCGAAACGCCCATCACTTTTTTAAACAATCGCGAAAAATAATAGGGGTCATCATAGCCCAGCCGGGCGGCAATCTGCGCCAGGGTGTCGTTGCTGATATCCAGCAGATAGCAGGCATGGCTGACCTTGATGCGTTGAAAGGCCTGCATGGGAGTTTGCCCGGTTTGGCGTTTGTATTCGCGGATAAAATGGTAGCGCGACAGCGTACTGGTGGCGCTCACCAGCTCGTCCAGATTGAGACGGCGGGTGAGGGCGGTCTGCAGGTAGCTGTTGACCCGGTTGATGTCCAGGGAGGCGTGGCGGGTGGTGTACTGGCGGCGCATCAGGGCCGCAAAGGCCAGCAGGCTGCGCAACAGGTTGGCGGCGTAGACCAGGTGCTCCGGCTGTACCCGGGTGGCGGCGGCGAGCAGGGCCTGAAATTCCTCTGCCAATCGTGAATGTACCCCCACCGTTACCCGCTGACGCTCCACGCCCTCCCCGGCAATTTCGTCAAAATACCCTGCGACCTCATCCCCCCCTAAATGCACCCAGTAAATACTCCAGGGATCACTGTCGTCCGCCTGATAGCGATGGGGAAGCCCTTCCGGCAGCAGTAACAGATCCCCGGCGGTTACCGCCAATGTCTGGCCCTCGACCTGCAGCTGGCCCTGGCCTGAGACGCAGTAAATCAGCAGATCATCCGCGGGATTCGCCCGGTACATGCGGTGTCCGCTGGCATGGGGGTAGTAGCCGACGCCATGGGGCAGGCAGCCGCGACAGAGTGGGTGCGCCGTCATGGTGGCCAGCACCGCCGGGGGCACCACGGTGCGCTGGCCACTGGCGGGCAGCGGCCAGCGGGAGGTTTCCGCCGGGTGGTTGTCGGGGTCGGTTGAAGATCTCATAAGCAGCAATATAGTCCATCATGGGTCAAAAGTGGCTATCTCTATCCGCCGGAGGCTGTGCTACAACGTATTCAGAAGTTCCTTAACGCGCAGACTCGCTTCACGCTGGCTCGCCAGCCCAAACAAGAATGGAGACCCCATGGCTCGTCAACTCCCCATGCTGATCAATGGCGAATTCGTCGCCAGCCAGACCGACCAGTGGATACCGGTTACCAATCCGGCCACGCAAGAGGTGCTGTGCGAAGCCCCGGCAGCCACCGCCGGCGAAATGGAGCAGGCCATCGCTTCCGCCAAGGCGGCCTTTGCCGACTGGAAGGAAGTGCCGGTGTCTGAGCGGGCGCGGTTGATGCTGCGTTACCAGGCCCTGCTCAAGGAGCACCAGGAAGAGATTGCCGAGATCCTCAGTCAGGAAACCGGCAAGACCTTCGAGGATGCCAAGGGCGATGTGTGGCGCGGTATCGAAGTGGCCGAGCAGGCCGCCAATATCGCTTCGCTGATGATGGGCGAGACCATGGGCAATGTGGCGCGCAGCATCGACAGCCACTCCTGGACCCAGCCGCTGGGAGTCTGTGCCGGCATCACCCCCTTTAACTTCCCGGCCATGATTCCCCTGTGGATGTTCCCCCTGGCCATCGCCGCCGGTAACACCTTCGTGCTCAAGCCTTCCGAGCAGGATCCCATGACCCCCAACCGGCTGGCGGAGCTGTTCCAGCAAGCCGGTGCAGCGCCGGGTCTGCTTCAGGTGGTCCATGGCGGCAAGGAGCAGGTGGATACCCTGCTGACCCATCCCGATATCAAGGCGGTGTCCTTTGTGGGTTCGGTGCCGGTGGGGCAGCACGTGTACCGCACGGCCACCGAGCATTTGAAACGGGCCCAATGTTTTGCCGGTGCCAAGAACCATATGGTGATCATGCCTGATGCGAAAAAAGAACAGGTGATCAGCAGCCTGGTGGGCTCCTCCTGCGGGGCGGCGGGGCAGCGCTGCATGGCCATCAGTGTGGCGGTGTTCGTGGGCGACTCCAAAGCCTGGATTGATGAGCTGAAAGACGAGTTCGCCAAGATTCGCCCCGGCGCCTGGAACGATCCCGATGCCGCCTACGGCCCGCAGATCAGTCCCCAGGCCAAACAGCGTGTGCTCACCCTGATCAAGCAGGGCAAGGAAGAGGGCGCCAACTGTTTGCTGGATGGTTCCGAGTGCACCGTGGACGGCCTGCCGGATGGCAACTGGGTGGGACCCACCCTGTTTTCCGGTGTGACCCCGGACATGTCCATCTACCGGGAAGAAATCTTCGGCCCGGTACTCTGCTGCGTCACCGTGGATACCCTGGAAGAGGCGTTGGAGCTGGTCAACAACAGCCCCTACGGCAACGGCACCTCCATCTTCACCGCCTGCGGCGCCGCGGCGCGCAAATACCAGCATGAAGTGGAAGTGGGGCAGGTGGGTATCAATGTGCCGATTCCGGTGCCGCTGCCGTTCTTCAGCTTTACCGGCTGGAAAGGCTCGTTCTACGGTGACCAGCACGCCTACGGCAAACAGGCCGTGCGCTTCTACACAGAAACCAAGACCGTCACCAGTCGCTGGTTCGATTCCGATATTCCGGCGGCCGGGCCAAACATGAGTATCAATTTGAAGTGACGGGATTCTCCGTAGGAGCGTCGCTGGCGGCGCGATTCCAGCGTCAGGTTATCCCGCCGCCAGCGACGCTCCCGGGGCAGGGTCTTGAATGATGAAACGGTCTTGAAAGGATCAACGCGTGGACTTTTCTTTTAGCGAAGAACAAATCGCCTTCCGCGAAACGGCCAGACAGTTTTCTGAAAAAGCGCTGGCGCCTTTCGCCGCAGAATGGGATGCAAACAGCCTCTTTCCCAAAGACGCCATTCGCGAAGCCGGGGCATTGGGGTTCTGTTCCCTGTACTGCGATGAAGAGCACGGCGGCATGGGGCTGAGCCGACTGGATGCGGCGCTGATCTTCGAGCAACTTTCCCAGGGCTGCACCTCGACCACGGCTTTCATCACCATCCACAACATGGCCACCTGGATGCTCACCCGGTTTGGCAGCGATGCCATCCGGGCGCGCTGGGCGGCGGACCTGATGAGTGGGGAAAAGCTGGCGTCCTACTGCCTTACCGAACCGGGGGCCGGTTCCGATGCGGCCTCGTTAAGCACGTCCGCGAAAAAAGACGGCGATGACTATGTGCTGAATGGCGCCAAAGCCTTCATCTCCGGCGCCGGCGATACCGATGTGCTGGTATTGATGGCGCGCACCGGTGGGCCCGGAGCCGGCGGCATTTCCTGCTTTGCGGTGCCCGCGAATACCCCCGGCATCAGCTATGGGCGCAACGAAGCCAAGATGGGCTGGAAAAGCCAGCCCACCCGGGCGGTGATTCTGGAAGACGCACGAATTTCTGCCGATTGCCTGATCGGTGAAGAAGGGCAGGGCTTCCGAATCGCCATGGCCGGGCTGGATGGTGGCCGCATCAATATCGCCAGCTGCTCGCTGGGTGCGGCCCAGGCGGCTCTGCGCCAGGCCCAGCAATACGTGCAGGAACGCAAACAGTTCGGGCAGGCCATCGGTGATTTCCAGACCGTGCAATTCACCCTGGCCGACATGGCTACGGAGTTAGTGGCAGCACAACAAATGGTGCGCCTGGCCGCCTGGAAACTGGATCAGAATCACAGCGATAAAAGCATGCTGTGCGCCATGGCCAAACGCCTGGCCACGGACCTGTGTTTCAACGTCTGCAACCAGGCCCTGCAACTGCATGGTGGTTATGGCTATATCAGTGAGTACCCGCTGGAGCGCTACGTGCGTGATACGCGGGTGCACCAGATTCTGGAAGGCACCAACGAAATCATGCGCGTGATTATCGCGCGCAATGTGTTGAAGGATCTTTCTTTCCTTTGAACGTGCATGCCGTAGGAGTCTGCCTGCAGGCGATCCGGTTGTGCTGGGGAAAGGTCTGACGTCGGAGGTCAGACGTCGGACGACAAAGAAATGGGTAAGTGGGTTTAGCGTCTGGCTTCTGACGTCAGACGTCCGACCCCTTTCTAAACGCACAAAAATATCCGCTCGGGAAAGCGGCAGGGAGAGACAACCATGAAAATCGGATTCTTCGGTGTCGGTCATATGGGTGGTCCCATGGCCGCCAATCTGGTCAAGGCCGGACATGAGGTAGCGGCATTTGATCTGGTGCCCGCCTTGTTGGCGGCTGCAGTGAATGATGGCGTCAAGGCTGCCGAGAGTGCCGCTGAAGCGGTGCAGGGAGCGGACGTGATCGTGAGCATGCTGCCCTCGGCGGCGGCGGTTCGTGGCTTGTACCTTGGCGCCCGGGATAGAGAAGACGGGGGCGTGCTGCAACACATCGATAAAAGCGCCCTGATTATCGACTGCTCCACCATCGATGCGGACACTGCGCGGGATGTGGCAGGCATTGCCCGAGAGCAGGGCAGGGTGATGATCGACGCCCCGGTCTCCGGTGGCGTGGGCGGGGCAAAGGCGGGCACCCTGACTTTTATCTGTGGCGGTGAAAGCGACGCCATCGAACGGGCCCGCCCGGTGCTGGAATGCATGGGCGCCCAGGTGTTCCGTGCCGGCGACAACGGTGCCGGCCAGCTGGCGAAAATCTGCAACAACATGCTGCTGGCCATCCACATGATCGGCACCGCGGAAGCCCTGCAGATGGGCGCGGACCACGGCCTGGACCCGGCGGTACTGTCCGAGATCATGAAAGCCAGTTCCGGCGATAACTGGTCCCTGGACAAGTACAACCCCTGGCCCGGTGTCATGGAAAATGTCCCTTCATCGAAAGACTATGAAGGCGGCTTCGCCGTGAAGCTGATGAACAAGGATCTGGGCCTGGCACTGCAAGCCGCCCTGAGCACTCAGTCCGCCACCCCCATGGGAAACCTGGCAAAAAGCCTCTACGCCGCCCATGGGAACCATGGCTACTCTGAAAAAGACTTTTCCAGTATCCAGCGGTTTTTTCGCCACAAGGAGTAAGGCAGTTAACAGTTAACAGTGAATAGTTAACAGCGCGCGAGAGAGCGTCACTCCAACTGAAATGAAAAAGGCCGCGCCCAAATCGGGGTGCGGCCTTTTTTGTTTTCGCTGTTAACTGTTCACTATTCACTGTTAACTATCGTCCGCTTGCCAAAGCCGATCCGGCTCATGCCCAAGAAAACGCGGGCGCCGTTTTTTGGCTGCATAAGGTTTATGGCAGGCGTTGTCACGCCGGTTGAACACGAAGAACACATTGCTGCGCGGGTCCGGCGACATGTTGGCGTTGGAGCCGTGCAGGGTGTTGCAGTCGAACAGCAGCAGGCTGCCAGCCGGGCCGGTGGGGGCGTCGATACCATGGCGACTGATCATGGCTGCCAGCGTCTGCTCCGAGGGGACGCCGATCTGCTGGGTTTTCAGTGATTGCTTGTGGTGCTCATCCGGTGTGGGGCCTACACAGGGAATAAAGTGTTTGTGGGACCCGGGGATCAGCATCAGCGGTCCATTGAAGGAGTGATTATCCGTCAGGATGATGGAGGCACTTACCGCATGCATGGCCGGCATGCCGTCTTCCGCATGCCAGGTTTCAAAATCGGAATGCCAGTTGAACCCCTTGCCCTTGAAGCCGGGTTTGTAGTTGATCCGGGACTGGTGCACATAGTGGCCGCCACCGAGAATCTGCTCCACCCGTTGGGTCAGTCGCGGATCGCGGGCCAGGTGTTGAAAGGCCCGGTGCAGGAAATGCACGGCAAACACGGACCGGATCTCATGGCTATCCGGCTCGGTGATAGTGAACGGCTTGCCCCGGTAGTCCTCACGATTGAGCAGCTCACTCATGGCCTCGGTCAGAGAGGCTACCTCCTCAGGCGGCAGAAAACCGGGCTCGAAAAGAAAGCCGTTTTCCTCGAAATGATCCAGCTGTTGTTCGGTCAGTGGACCGGGCAAGTGGCGGCCTTTGACCGTATTCTCCCGGCGCTCGTGCCAGGGGTGTTCCGGTTGCTGGTGCAGCCGGGTGGGGTAGGGGTCGGCCTGTATCGGGGCCGGGCAAGTCAGGTTCTGCGCTGACATCAAATCACCTCCGCGATCTAATCCACCGTTCAGAAACCGCCTTGCTAAAAGGCGTTCAGTGTCATCATCTCCTGTTGGCGACCTGGGCACTCGAACAGCCGCCATCGGGCCAGACGGCAAAAAAACTGACGCAGTGCATCAAGTCGAGTCTGTTGCTCAAATAATCCGGCAAGCAGAAAGGCCGGGGTGCGTGAAGATAAGGGTTATAACGGGAGTTTCAACCCTTGTGTGGGAAGTTGTCGGGCAATAGCGTTGTCCGTATTGCACATGGTTAACTCACCCTGCCTGGCCCGGGCGATGCGTTTCGTCTCAACGTGGAGATAGCAGTTGGCGAACGCCATGTCTAAGTCCATATCCGCCAGCATGCTTATCAACTAGTAGTCATCGTGCATACGCCACCATTGGTAGGGCTCGCTTTGTGGCCAGCCACCGGGCGAATCTTCCCACTGTTCCTGGCGGCCGTACGGGGTGATATCCAGCAGCCGGAAATGGGTATCGAACAGTTCTCCGCCACGGTCGGTACTGAAGTAGGTGCGGTAGACCAGGTTGTCGTCGTCGCGAATAAACACGTTGATGGCAAACCCCTTGCCGGCGCCGAACGCATCCGCGAAACGACGCTGATGGTCGGTATACCAGGGCGCCTGCCAGTGCATACGCTTTTGCAGTGCCAGGATCTCGTGTTGCGGTGCCGGGGAGGTGAACACGAACGTCGTATCCCTGGCGTTGACGTGGGCAAGATTGTGGCCAATGTTGTCCATCACCATTGAGCAACCCTCAAAGGGGGTGGCGCCGGGCTCAAGCATTGCGCAATAGACAATCAGTTGCCGGCGTCCCTCAAACAGATCCACCAGACCCACCTCACCATGCGGCCCGGTGAAGGTGTAGTTTTCTTCCACGGGCACCATCGGTAACCGACGGCGTTCGGCAGCCAGCTCGTCCTGCATTCGGGTCAATGCCTTCTCCCTGTCAAGCAGGGCCTGTAGAGACGCTTCCCACTCATTGTGGGAGGTGGTTTTTGGTAGTGCCGTTTTTTTCGAGGTCATGAGTGCGACTCCTTTTGTTCCGGGTGGTCTACTTCATGATCGAATGTGCCGCGTCGATTTCGACAAGATCCTGACTCTGGCAGTGTAGGCATTTGGCGTGGCCGGTCAAAGGGCGCTACCGTGTTGAAAAAAGGCGTTAATGCTTTTCGAAGGGAGGGGAAAGCGGTGGCAATGTGTCGGTAAAACACCGGACTGTGATGCAGTGCGAAAACACCGGTGAGCGGCGCAAGGCCACTCACCGGTACCGAAATCAGGCAATATTGTTGATGCGCGGGCCTTCGCGGAACAGCTGATCCAGCTCGCCTTGGTAGTAGGCTTCCACCCGCGGGTTCATCACGGCTTTCCACAATGGCGGCACCATGGCCAGCAACATCATGGCGGAATAACCAGCTGGCAGTTGCGGGCTCTCGTCATAGTGGCGCAGCACCTGGTAACGACGCTTGGCATAGGCGTGGTGGTCGCTGTGGCGTTGCAGTTGGAACAGCACCAAATTGGTCACAAGGAAATTCGAGTTCCAGCTGTGTGCCGGGGTGACCCGTTCATAGCGACCGGTCTGCAGTTGGCGACGATGCAGGCCGTAGTGTTCGATGTAGTTGACGATCTCCAGCGCCAGAGCCGCAAAGAAACTCTGGCCGACAAAAAACAGCACTCCTTGCCAACCCCACAGGACACCGAAGGCTACCGCAAACAGGAAGGAGATGCCGTACCACCAAATCAGCTCGTTATGAATGCTGATGTTGTTCTTGCCCTTGCGTTCCAGGTACTGCTTTTCCAGTTTCCACGCATTCTTGAAATTGCGCACAAACGCCTTGGGCAGAAAATCATACAGAGACTGGTTATAGCGGCTGGAAGACGCATCATCCGGGGTGGACACATGCACATGGTGACCACGCACATGCTCCACCTTGAAGCCGCCGTAGGTCACCGACGACAACAACAGGCCGCCCATCCAGTTTTCCACCTTGGGGTCCTTGTGAATCAGCTCGTGACCCAGGTTGATAGCGATCATGCCGCCAAGCAGGCCGATGGACATGATCCAGCCGAGCATGCCGGCCGAGGAATAGTCATTGCTGACGAACACATGGCCGGCATAGAACAACAGGCCCAGCCAGGCCACGGCCAGCAGCAGGGGCAGGGAGCGGTAGCTCTTGTCCTGGGACAGTTCGGGGACCTGTTTTTCTTCATCCGGGTTCACCGGGTCCTTGCCGACCAGGTAATCCACCACCGGCACCAGAATGAAGAACACCGCCAGAATCATCCAGGCCCAGAGATTCTGGGTGCCCTGCTCACGACCCACCAGCGCGGAAAACGGCACCATGGGAAGAAAGAGCATCCAGCAGGCCAGGTAGCCCCATTTTTTCAAACGCAACAAGGTATCAGGATTGATTTTTTCCAACATGATAATGCCTCGCATAATGCTGTGCAGATCACTGCAAGATGACGTTGAAAGAAAAGAAATAATCGATCAGATCATTCGACGGGATTGACGCATTCCGCTCGGGACGGATTGCCCTTGCAGCGCACCTTGCGCAGCAGGCTCATCATGTCCTTGTTGTAAACGCCCTGGTTGGCCAGATCGATACGGGCCTGGCGAAACATTTCGTCGTAACGAGTAGTTTCTTCATCAGAAATATTGATCCACCACTTTTCATTCACTTCGCCGTCGGCGTTGTTGATGATGCGCATGGCACGATCAAACTGGCCGGCCAGATACTTGCGGGATTGATCGGCAAAATCTGCGGGGAAAAGATCCTTGCGAAGAATCAGCTGTGCACTCAATTGGCCGAGCACCAGATCAATGATGCCGCCGTCCGGCTGCATGCCCTTGTACAGTTCTAGGGCGGAATAACCGAAGATGGGAGCGAAGCAGGTATCCACGGAACCGTTGTTGAAACGGGTGGAGAAGTTGGTGATATCCGACATCACCGGTGACATGCCCACACGCTTGGCCATGTTCGCCTCGGCCACATCGTATTCCAGCACCGCAATGGATTTTCCCGCCAGTTCTTCCACCGTATCGATGCTGTTGTCCTTCACGAACAGATAGGCTGCGCCCATGGGTACCAGGCCGCCAAACTCATAGGGGCCGGACACCAGATGTGGGTTTACCTTGGGGTTACCGCTGGCCAGGATCGTCACCACCATGCGCATAGCATCGTAGTCGGGGATGGCGCCGATGGAATCCATGCTGCCGGTATAGCTGATGAACTGACGGCCACGGATGCCGGTAAGCAGGGCGCCATCGCATTGCTTCGCCTTCAAATCTTCGGCGGCAATTTTCTCGTCGGTATAGGGCTTCAATTCAATGTCCACGCCCCAGCCGAGCGCGGCGGTCTTGAAATCCTTCATGATGCCGTAGAAATCACCGTTGGCACCGACCAGATCGAAAACGCAGAGTGTGCGTTTGTTGCCAATGCTGGCGTGAGTGCTGTTGGCGAAAAGGACCGTGGAAACCACGAGAAAAATAATAAATTGTTTTGCATATCGCATGATGTTCTCCCTGATGAAAGGCAGCCAATACGTAAGGTTTTATTGTGCTTTGTTACCTTCCTGTACCGTTGTCGTGCTCGGGGTTTGAGCAGTGGAGATCGATGCTAGATATGCGACCGGTGCTGGGGTAGGTTGTCTGTAGACAGATGGGGGTCATTTTTTGACAATGCGAATTTTCGGATCTTGCCAGCCATGAACCAGCCGATGGAATGGGCACTGTCCATCAACTATCTCCGCCAGGTGGCAGACCAGCTCACGGAGATGGGGATCGACGTTGCTCCCTGGTTGGCTTCCCATGAGCTGTCGCTGGCCGATCTTGAACAGGCCGATACCAGCGTTCCCTGGGAGGTGGTCCGAGCCCTGTTTCTGGAAGCGGAAGCGATCACCGGAGAATCCGCCCTGGGTCTGATGGTGGGCGAGCGGCTGCGCATCAATAATCATGGCATGGTCGGCTATGCAGCCATGAACAGTGGTTCTGTCCGCCAGGTGGTGGAATTACTGGAGCGGTTTATTCCCCTGCGTATCAACCTGGTCATGGTCAGCCATCAGGTGGAGGGCAACTACCTGAATCTGCAGATACGGGAATTGCTGCCGCTGGGTGAGCTGGGGCCCTTCCTGCTCGGGGCCGTGGTGGTGGCGGTAAAGAACGTGCTCGACTTCATTACCCTGGGCAACTGTCAGGTGGCTGAGGCCAGCTTTACCTTTGACGAAGCCTTCGACCGGGAACTGGTCCGCTCCCTGTTCCGCTGCCCGGTACGCTACAACCAGAACTGGACCGGCCTGTCCCTGCCGCTGGAAGTGGTGGACCAGCCCCTGAGAACCGCCGACCCTGCCGCCTTCGAACATGCGGAAAAACTCTGCGAACGGGAATTGCAGAACCTGGTATCGGATGCGTCCGTATCAGCACGGGTGCGCCGACTGATGCTGGCCAAACAGGTGAACTTTCCCTCACTCACCGTCACCGCCCGCATCCTGCACATGACCCCGCGAACCCTGCACCGCCGGTTGCTGGATGAAGGCACCTCGTTCCAGGAAATCCTCGACGAAGTCCGCCACGCCCTGGCCATGGAATACCTGAAAAGCCAGCACATGACCATTCAGGAACTGGCTTACACCCTGGGCTACGGCGACACCGCCAACTTCCGCCGCGCCTTCAAACGCTGGACCGGCGTAGCGCCGTCGTTTTTCCGGGAGGGGAATGAAAACTGACGAAACAGTCAGGCGCGCTTTCTGGCCACAATAAAGACAGACAGGCTGTCCGGCTGCCATTCATGGTCGATATCAAAGCCAGCCCGAGCCAGCATGGCGAACAACTCGTCCCTGTCGAAGCGACTGACATGGGGCGCAAAACCAAGCGCCTGCATTAACGGGATAAGCAGTCGCCAGTGCAGCTTCATATCGGCGGCAAGTACCGTGTTGGCAACGAAAATACCGCCGGGTTTCAGCAGACTGCTGACTCGGCCGATGGCGGCGTCGGGGTCTTCCAGCAGATGTAAGATATTCAATCCCAGCACGGCATCAAAACTCCCGGGGGCCAGCGGCAGGCTGTCCAGCGTGCCCTGCTGGAAGCGGATATTGCCAATGCCGGCATCAGCAGCTTTGGTTTGCGCGATCTCCAGCATATTTTTGGAAATATCCGTGGCAAGAATGTCCCGCACATAAGGCGAATGGAGGATGGCTGTGCCGCCAGTGCCACAACCGAATTCCAAAACAGACCAATCCGGTTGGAAGTACTCCCGGGTGATGGCCAGTTTTTTCTGGTAGCTGGCTTCGTCCCGAATCGGACTTTTGGCATAGCGGGCGGCGGCCTTGTCCCAGAAAGTTTCCGCGCTTTTCATTGGTTGTGTCCTTCAGGTGCTGGCATGTTCCGTCAGCATTTCCTGCAAACGGCGCTCCAGTGCGGCATGAAAGGCATCAACGGCATTAGGGTCATCGTCGCTACAATTGCCGGGCGGTGACATTGGTGCATTCAGGTAATGAACCAGTTTGGCGGGCCTGGGAATGGGGGTGCCGAACTTGCCAAGGATAACCGGGGCGGCCAGCCTGTAGCGGTTGTACACCCAGTCGGTCACCGGGTTCGCGATCACATGATAAATGTCGTCCGCCGCCGGGCAGGCGGACAGCACCACCGGCGCGCCGGTACGCATGGCCAGCCGCGCAAACCCTTTCCGGTCACGGATATTCAGCTGGTACTTCTGGCTACTGGGCCGCAGCGCTTCACGCATGCCCCCCGGCGCCACCAACACCAGCTCGCCATCGCGCAACAGACTTTCCGCGTTGTGCTGTGAACCCTCAACGAAACCGTAGGCGGATGCCAGATCCCGGACCACCGGAATCTTGAAGATATAGCGATCACCCAGCAGCCACACATCACGACCCAGGCGTTCCCGCACAGCGGCAGCCAGCAGGCCGCTGTCATAGGTGGCCAGGGAATGATTCACCACAATCAGGGCCGGCCCGCTGGCCGGGATGTGCTCCAGGCCCTCGACGCGGTGATCGTGATAGCGGGCGGCGCGGTTCATGACGGTGTCTGCGATATTGATGATGTTCATGGTGTTGGGCCGTTTCAAGTCTGTTTCTCAAGGGGGGGTCTAGTTTTCTTGGAGAACTAGGGACATTAACGTTTGCAGCATGCGCAACTACGGAATGGAGCCGAAAGCGCAATCTAGCGGGCGTTACCGTGACTGCGCTGGTTAAAGTGCATTTTGCCGTGCGACCCATTGTGTATGCTCACGAGAGAAAGCGAGCTCTGCTTCATTAATAAATTCTGATAGATCTTCTTCAGATTCTATTTCTTCGAGGCGCCCTTGGATTATCCCGATTTCATGTGCGGTCAGCGTATAAGCTGAGGCCAATTCATTGAACTTCTTTATTTGCATCCAGCCGATAATTGACGACGCTAAGACTATTAGTGGCTCGAATGGCCAAAACTGCCATTCTGGGAATGAGGGGCGGAGCACTAGCAGGACAATCGCAGCTCCATAGGTTGCCGTACACACGAGGACCCAACGCGTTGCAGCTTTTTTATTGTCTCTCGCTTTCTTTGTGTACCAACCTCGCTGCTCCTTAATGCGGTTTTCCATGTAAAATTGCTTACGTTCCTCAATCGATAGCGCTCTAATGTCATCCATAGAACCAGTGATCTGATCATCTGCGGCCGAATCTGGAGGGATACGGTCTCCTATGTATCGGTTGGCTCGTAAGATTTCGCGTAGATGGTTTCTGAATTCAGCTCTAATTATTCGAACATCAGTTACATTCTCAAACGGTGCCGATCTGATACAGTAACGCCAAGTTGAGGTTTTAATTGACTCTGCAAGTGCCCGCCCCTTATACCAATCTTGCTCCGGTTTAGTCTTGAAGCGATAAAGCAACAACGCTGCAAGTGCAATAAATACTATTGTATGTATTGACTGAATTTCTCTACTAGGATCGGCCACCATCGAAATAACTGCGGCTAAGATCAAAAGGCAGTATTCCGATTTTAGGAGTCGGTGATACCAATTTTGAGATTTCTCGGACAAATCATTTGCAGCTTTGTATAGTGCAGGATAATCAAAATTTATAGATTTCAAGGGGTTATCTCCCTGATGCCCGAAACGATGGTATTAGCGTTCCAGCCAACCATCTTATTTGCTGCCAATGACACACTTATCGGTGTCCGTTCTGCACCCCATGGAATAATTCCAAGAATGGGTTTGCCGAGCGATTGAGCAAAGTCAATTTCAAACTGGATCCAATCACTATGGGCAGCGTACATTCCCGCGATTACAACTACGCACTGGGCGGGACGAATCTGCTGACGAAGCTCTTCTTCAAGTGCACGGACTGACATTTGCTCAAATCTCTTGTCAATGGGAACCGAGTAGTTTGTCCACGAAAAGTTAGGAGCTGCGTTTAAAAAATTGATCGCTCGGTCATACCGTTCGCTGTAACGCCAGGCATGGCTTACGAAAAGCCGGTAATTGTGTAGGTAAGGCATACCTTAACTCCGATTGATTTCATTCTGTGGTGTCTGACTTAGTATTCTCTGACGCTCGGCTTTGCGGAGTACCGGAGCGCTAGCGGGGATGCGTCCGACGAAAGCCGCTTGTTAGACTATTACTCGACGATACCTTCCCGCTCTAATACTTGCCTTATATCCTCAAAAATTGCAGAGATGTTCCCTTTAGGAAATCGAATTTGGCCAAGCCCCTGAATATTGCTGAACTCATTACAACCTTCTTCTAAGAGCACAATCGCCCTACCAAATCCAAGTCGCCCCTGAAATAGTCCCACTTCATGGATTACATTCATTCTTGCGTGTAAGTTGCCATCGATCTGCTCATCCTCTGCAGTCATTACAAGAAATGCTATGCATGCTTGGTCAAGCATTTGTGCTAGCCGGGCGATGTTAGTTACACCCGCAACCGGAACTCTATTGAATTCGTCCCATGGCAAGCTCAATCTATCACTCACGAAATCCTTTAATTCCCTCCAGTAGGGAGACCGCCCATGTCCGATAAAAACATTTGTGCCAATCCTTTCCTCTACAGAATTTCTGTTCTCCAGATTTTGAATATGGCTCGCAAGCTTTATAACTGTTTCTTTGAGATTTCCACATGCCAGAAATGGCTGTTTCAACGCAAAAACTCTTGAAATAACTGAAATATGTGGCGGCGTAACTAACCCCTTTTCAATTGCGATCATGTCCCGGGAAATCATCTTTCCGTTTGGACGAAGGTGTTTAATTACGTCCGTCTGTGTTAGAATCTTATTGGACTCTATTTGATCCACAAGTCGCTTAGTAAACTTATCTGTTTCTGGATCGATATTGGCGTACACAAGCGACTGAGTCTTCGCCTTGGCATCTTCGAACGCCTTCTTTGCTTTATCGGCCTTCTCAGATATCTCAGATAGATCAGGCTCACCCGCTTCATGTTTAATGAGAGACACAACGTCATCATAGTTGTACTCTCTCCAATCTCCGCGACTACCCATCGAAAAGGCATTCTGCATCCCCCATTCTTGACTAAAGGCAGCACCAGGAGGCGGCTCCTGGAAATCCCCGTAGTACACCTTCGAGTGATAGCCTAGCCAGGACCCTGACCATGCCTTCCCAATATCTTCAGCAGCAGCTTTTAGCTCATCCAATTCTGGAGATGAAAACTCTTCGAACTGTCGGAGGGCAGAAGCTATTTCAAATAACTCTTTCGATATGCTCACCAGTACCTCTTTTATTTGCGTCTAACGCCAACCGCAGCGGAAGCCGGAGCCGAGCGCCTTTCGTGCTAATGTTTTAGAGCCAGCGAGTAGCATATAAGGTGCGGATTTTTGGCTGTCCGACTGCCGGTAATCGTTATGCATTAGGAAATCTACAGACTATCTTTTCGCCATATAGCGTTTCAAATTCAGCGACTACTGTAAGCTGCTCTACTGCAGATTCAATTACACTGTGGCTACACGATTGGTTGGCTATAAACTCAAAGATACGAACCTCATTACCTTCCTTAAATGACTCACCTTTGTCAGGCATGTACATGATGGAGTCAGTTTTATCAATTTCGAATCCAGCTCCTTTCAGCAAAGGAACAATTTCCTTTCGTTTAGGAAATACGACACTCACTCCATTTGCAGTAACTGAAAAACTAGTAAGCAAGCCAGGGCCCAAGCCAAAGTTACATAGAAGGATTTTGATACGAGCTTGTTTGTCTGTTGATTTGGTAAAATGAAGTTTCGGTGCCACGCTTAGTTTATTGTGTTTTCGTGAAGCTCGAGACTCTAAAATTGCTACAATTAGGGCTGAGAGTGCTATCACCACAGAGGCAGCCGCTATTATTTCAGCTGCTCCAAATCCAGCGCTAGAGTTTTGAATATTTTCAAATATCGCGGTCACTTCATCCTGATTCATAAGTTAAATCCTTTTGCATAACAGCGTATTAACTAGAACGTTCCGTATAATCCGGTTCCTTATAATTCTGAAACCAGACCCAATGAATTATCAAAAAAACCGCAATAACAATGCAGTAGCCAACTATGGCAAACTTCTTACACTGAGTTCAAAGGAACGTTCCTTTGAACTCTTGAGTCGGTATTTAAGACACAATATAAACAAAATGCTTGATAGTCATGAGCTTGTAAAGTAACCCAGGGTCGAGAGACAGCCTTTCCGCTGAAAACAAAAAAGCCCGCACTCGGCGGGCTTTATGTTGGTAAGTCGTCACTATTCAGGCGGCTTGCGGTTTGTCGTGCATCCGGTTGGCCCGTCGGAAGGTGCCAAGATCATTGAATCTCACCCCATTCTCCTTCAACACCACATGGGCCCGCTTGGCAGTCATCTGCCGTACATAGAAGGGGTCGCGGACCACGAAGTGGTGGATGGCGTGGGTGCTGCCAAAGTTGAAGCAGAAGGCCTGCAGGGGCCACAGCCACCAGACGTTCAGCACCTGGCATTGTTCGGTGATCTTGCCCGGTTCGTTGTCGCCGTAGTAATGCATATTGGACGAGATGAAGTGCAGGCAGAAGGTGCGCAGCATGTTGGGGGCGATCAGCACCACTACCAGCGGAGTGATCCAGGTGAACTGGGCGGTAACCACTTCCGGCCACGGGATGCTGATGCCGGCCAGCCAGGCGGCGCCATTGAGCAGGTGGTAGAGCACGAAGAAGTGCCAGATGGCGTGGACGATCACGCCCAAGGGGTTGTAGCTCACCAGGCCGATGAGACGGAAGTTCTTCAGGTCCTTGCGGGTGATAACGCCGCGGCGGTAGAGCTTCAGGGGTTCGGTCAGGTATTTCACCGCACGCAGATAGACGGCCAGCATATTGTCGCCCACCATGATCAGGCGCTTGAGGCCCCACTTCTCGCCATTGGTGATACCGCGCTCTTCCAGGTCGGTCTCGCTGCCGGAATGCTTGTGGTGATGGAAGTGCAGGTGGCGACGCACCCAGGGGTTGATGGTAGTAGGGCGCCACAGGTACACGCCGAGCATCATCAGGTGATGAACCAGCTTGTTGTTCTTGAAGTACATCCAGTGGATCAGGTCGTGCTCCAGTTCATGGAGCAGTGACGTCCAGAAGGCAGTCAGCAGGATCACCGCCCAGGCGGGCATGATGCCTTGCAGGTAAAGCACGGCGTTGAGGGTGCAACCGGCAATCGCCAGGGCAAAGATGCCGAAGCCGATGGCGTTCTGGTGCTTGAGCCAGCCGTGCCGTTGCCGTATATCATCACTGATAGCGATGATGTCGCGTTGAATCTTCTTGTCTGTCGCGGACTTGCCGCGGGCAGGTGCAGTTGCCATGGGAAACCTCCATTTCTCGATGGCAACGACTTTAGGTAAGGCTGGCCAGAAAAACTCGGCTTTGCCCGCCAACCGTTTGACCGGGGACGCCAATGTCAGAAAAAAAACAGGCGGCAGCGCTGCTGATGGGGCCGCTTGTGCACTTGTTGCACGAGCGGGGACTGGACGGCGATGCCATTCTGCGCCGCCACGGGCTGGACCCGCAGATGGTGCAGGACCCGGAGGCCCGGCTGGATGCGGCGGTGTCCACGGCGCTGCTGGATGATTGCCTGCAGGAGCTGGGCGATCCGGGCATGGCCATCGAGGTGGCCCGCCATGCCCAGTACAACACCTTCGGCGCCCTGGGGCTGGCGGTGGCGGCGGGGGGCGATCTGTACAGCGTGCTCAACCGCATTACCCGCTTTCATCGCCTGATCAGCGATCTGGTGACCACGGACCTGATCGCCGATGACCACAGTGTGGCCCTGCGCTTTACCTCCAATACCGATCACCAGCCCCACCCCCAGGCCATTGTCTTTGTCATGGCCACCATTGTTCGCCTGCTGCGGATTCGTATTCATCGTGACCATAACCCGGTGGCGGTGTGCGCGCCGGAGTGGCTGGAGCCGGGGTTACGCCAGGCCATGGCCCGCTATTTTCGTTGTCAGGTGTCGGTGGCGGATCACTACAGCCTGGCGTTCGACAAGGACAACGCCCAACACATGTTGGCGGCCAGTGATGTGCAGCTGGCCGCCATGCTGGATGCCACCCTGGCCCAGCGCCTGGCAGCCAGTGAGCAGGCGGCCTTGGCCAGCCGGTTGGCACTGTGGATCGAGCAGCGTTTACCGGATGGCGAGCCCGCCCAGGCGGATGCGGCGACGGAATGCTGCATGAGCACCCGCAGCCTGCAGCGGCGGCTGGCAGACGAGGGGCTGAGCTGGAAACAGTTGCTGGAGGATACCCGCAAGACTCTGGTGGAACGCCACCTGCGCACCCCGGGGATGACGGTGACACAGATGGCGTTTCTGTTGGGGTTTTCCGAGGTGAGTGCGTTTTCCCGGGCGTTCAAAAAATGGTACGGGGTGTCGCCGAGCCAGTTTCGGTGATGTGGCTCGTAATCGCCGATCTGTAGGGGCTTGCCTGCAAGCGATGGGTGTCGGGTTCGCCATGCAAGCATAGCTCCAACGGCCAGTCAGGCCTTGCCGGTGCGTTCGCGGTGGGGGCAGCCCGGCCAGCAGCAGGGGCGTCGTTTGCCGGCGGTGAGGTTTTCCCGGGCGCGGGTGATGCGCCCCTGCCGGGTTGCCTCTCTCTTGGCATCTTCAATCCAGCAGATCCATTCGTTGCGGGCCAGCGGGGTGATGTCTTGCCATTGTGCCAGCATGGCGCTATCCGCCTGGAGGGCTTGGCGAAGGTCATCCGGTAGCGCGTGGACCACGCCGCCGCTGATGGTCTGGTTTTCCATGATCCGGATTCCTTGTTAGATCAACGTAGCGACCATAGCAAAAGGCGGTGGGCGGCCACTATGACGTGAGTCGCTGAGTTTGGTTCTTCCAGCGATTACCTGTCGTGTGGGGCCTGGGCGGGGTGATGGTGCAGTGCGCCTGAGGCTCAGTGCACCCTACCCAGAGATTGGAAGGGGTGGGCCTCTTCCAGTTCGAAGGCCAGACCCAATAGCAGGGCCTCTTCGCCGTTGGCGGCGGAGAACTGCACGCCGATGGGCAGGCCATCGGCCGTCTGGCCCAGGGGCAGGGAGATGCCGGGGCCGCCGGAGGCGTTGTTGGCGGGGGTGAAGGTGGTGTAGCGCAGCAGCCGTTCCAGTTGGGTGTCGAAGGGCAGGTCGGTGCCCAGGTAGCCGATTTGCGGGGTGGTGTGGGCCAGTACCGGGCTGAGGATCACATCGTATTGCGCAAAGGCGGCGGCGTAGCGCTGCCGGGCCAGACGCAGCTGGCGCAGCATGCCCGGGGTTTTCAGAAAACGTTGCTGGTAATAGTCGGCCAGGCCACGGGTGAGCGGGTCCAGCTGGCCGGCATCAAAACCCTGGGGGAACAGGGCCTTGCCGCCCTTGCTGACCAGGAAGCCAAGCATGGCCCAGTAGAGCAGGAAATCTTCCACGAACCGGGCGGGCAGGTCGATATGGGCCTCTTCCACGGTGTGTCCCAGACTTTCCAGCAGGCGGGCGGTGTCCTCTACGGCGCGGCGGGTCTGCGGGCAGGTGGCGTCGCCGGTGACGGAGTCGATCATCATGCCCACGCGCAGCCGCTGCTTGCCCGGGCCGGTGACCTGGCCGATGGGTTTGAGCTTGCGGTTGCGGTAGTAGCGTTCCGCTTCCATAAAGAAGTGGGCGGTGTCGCGGACGCTGCGGGTGAGTACGCCATCGTTGACGATATTCACCGGCAGCACCTTGGCGGCCTCCTGGTCGATCAGGCGCCCGCGGGTGCCTTTCAGACCCACCAGGCCACAGCAGGCGGCGGGAATACGGATGGAGCCACCCCCGTCGTTGCCATGGGCGATGGGCACGGCGCCGGCGGCTACCAGGGCGGCGCTGCCCCCGGAAGACCCGCCGGCGGAGTAGTCGCTGTGCCAGGGGTTGCGGGTGGCGGACACGCCCACCTGTTCGGTACTGGCGGTGAAGCCAAAGGCGGGCAGGGTGCTCTTGCCCAGCAGGTTGAAACCCTGGGCCAGGTACTGTTTGGCGATGCCGCTGGTTTTCTTCAGTGGTGCCTGACCCAGGGCGCGGCTGCCGTGGCCGGTGGGCAGGCCGCGCAGGTCCAGGTTGTCCTTGATCAGGCTGGGCACACCGGCGAAGAAGCCGCTGAAGCGTTTGCTGTCGGCGCGCTGGCGGGCGGCGTCGAAGGTGTCCAGGGTGAGCCCTTTCAGGATGGGCTCCACGCGCTGTAGCCGGGCGATGGCCGCCTCGGTGACCTCCCGGTTGCTGACCTGACCCTGGCGCAATCGCTCGGCCAGGGCGGTGGCGTCGTCGTGCCCGAGGGCGTCGTCGCAGAAGGCGTGGAGGGGGTTGCTGGCCATGAGTCTCTCCCGGCTAAAAAGATGCACGATCGTACCATTAATAATCTGTGCGAAGGGGCCAATTGTTGTTTTACGGCGCTGACCGAATCCGGGTTTTAGCACGACGGATGGGTCAGGCGGAATGCTTCCCTTTGGCGCCTTGCTCGCAAGGCGAACTCCTTGATCCCTCTCCCGGCTCCTTCGCCTTGCGAGCAAGGCTCCAACGGGAATGGCAACGGGTTCCCTTCGTTGGGAATCGCGCCGCGGGCGACGCTCCTACGGGAGGGCTAGCGGGCACGCTCCACGCGCTTGTGCTGGGCCAGCAGGTGGCGGGCCAGGCTGGTGAGCTCGGCAATGCTGCCGACCACGGCGTCCGGGCGATGAGGGTGCTTGATGGTGTTGGGGAAGATCTTGTCCAGCCAGGCCTGATCCCAGCCGGCGCCGTTGTAGAAAATGGAGGTAACACCGGCTTCCTTGGCGGCGATCACGTCGGTGGTGCTGTCGCCCACGTACCAGCAGCTTTCCGAGGGGGGAAGGCCCAGTTTTTCCATGGCCAGTAGCAGCATTTCCGGGGATGGCTTGCGCTTGCTCACGTCGCTACCGCACACCACCACATCGAACAGGTCTTCCCAGCCGGTGCCATCCACCAGGGCCAGTTCGTGTTCCAGAAAGTCCCGTTTGCGATTGGAGATCAGGCCGACCTTGATGCCCAGTGCACGGATACGTTCCAGCTGCTGGCGGATGTCGTCTTCCAGGGGGAAAACTTCGTCCACGTATTTTTTATAGGCCTCGTCGAAGGCCTGGTGGGCACGGCCCTTGGCATCCTGATCGCTGCCGAACAACACTTCGAAAATATCGGTGCGGGAAATTTTTCGCTGGGCAACGATCTTGGGATGCAGGCGTTTATGGTCCTTCACATAAATGAGCAGCTTGGCGTCTTCGATGGTCTTGGAATCATCCGGGTCCAGCAGTCGGTCCCACAGGTCCAGCTCCTTGAGGTGGGGCAACACATCGTCCACGGCGTGGTACATGGCATCGTGGGTGTCCACCAGGGTAGCGTGCCAGTCGATGAGGATGGCTTCGGGTTTCGCATGGGGCAGTTGCAGGATGCTCATGGTGCTCTGTCCTTGCCGTTCATAACGTATTGTTAGCACAAAACCTGTGGCGCTGATGTGAACCCGTGGCGGATAGGTGCTGGTCAGGTTGCTGGCCACCCGTATAGCATCCCTATTCAAGGTGGCATTGTTCAAGTTGGTTGGTGCAAGGGAGAGAGAGCATGGGATGGGTTGCAGGGAAGAGAGTGCTGAGCGGGATGGTGTTGGTCGGTGGCCTGTTGGTGTCGGGCCTGGCGCTGACCGGTGAGTTACCGTCGGCGGAGGCGATTCGCGCGGCACTGACGCAGGCCCATGAGCGTTATCAAGGACTGGACGAAGGCGCCAACGCGGATTACATCCCGGCCCTGGCCAAGGTGGATTCAGACATTTTCGGCATTGTGCTGGTGACGGTGGATGGTCAGGTCCATGACGTTGGTGATGTAACGTCCCAGGTGTCCATCCAGTCCATCTCCAAGGTGTTCACCATGGCGTTGGTGATGGAAGAGAAGGGCGTGGCGGCGTTACCGGATACCATGGGGGTGGATGCTACCGGGCAGCCGTTCAATTCCATCCATGCCATCGAGCAGTATCGGGGAGCGGAGATGAATCCGCTGGTCAACGCCGGGGCGATTACCGCCACCAGCATGGTGCAGGGGCGCAATGCCGATACGGTATGGAAAAAGATTCTCGGGTTTTATAACGATTTTGCCGGTCGGAAGCTCACCGTGCAGGACGACATCTATGCCTCTGAGGCGGCCACCAATCAGCGCAATCAGGCCATCGCGCATCTGATGCATGCCTACGGCCATCTGCAGGGCGATCCGGTGCAGGCCACGGATATTTATACCCGCCAGTGTTCAGTGGGTGTGAATGCCCGGGACCTGGCAGTGATGGCGGCGAGCCTGGCTAACGGCGGGGTGAATCCGGTGACCGGCAAGGCAGTGATAACAGCGGCCAATGTCCCCGAGGTGCTGGCGGTCATGGCCACCGCCGGTTTGTATGACGATGCCGGCAAGTGGCTGTATGCCACCGGCCTGCCCGCCAAGAGTGGGGTGGGCGGTGGCATTATTGCGGTGTCGCCGGGCAAGTTCGGCCTCGCGGCCATTTCCCCGCCACTGGATGCGGCGGGCAACAGTGTCCGTGGCCAGAAAGCCATTGCGGATATCTCGGCGGCGCTGGGTGGAAACCCTTATGAAGTGGTGCCGTATCAGCGGTAACCGGGTGATGAGGGGAAAGATCGGGCCTGAACGTAGGGTGCACTGAGCCCAGGCGAACTGCACCAGCCCAACGCTTGATGGTGCAGTTCGCCTGGGCTCAGTGCACCCTACACATTATCTTGCGTTGTTCGTCTCAGAGTTTGCCAAGCACGGTTTCGGCGCTGCTTTTTTCCACGCCTTTTTCATCCACACCCAGGTATTCCACCACGCCGTCATTGGCGATCAGGGCGAAGCGTTTGCTGCGGATGCCCATGCCGCCACCGGTGGCATCCAGTTCCAGGCCCAGGGCTTTGGCGAATTCCGCGTTGCCGTCCGCCAGCATGGTGATGTGCTCGGCGTTCTGGTCTTTCTGCCAGGCATCCATGACGAAGGCGTCATTGACCGCCATGCAGGCGATGGCATCGGCTTTTTCCAGAATGGCATCGGCGTTGATCACGAAACCGGGCATGTGGGTGTTGGAACAGCCTGGGGTGAAGGCGCCGGGTACCGCGAACAGGACCACTTTGCGGCCCTTGAAAAAATCCCCGGTGTTCAGGTCTTCCGGGCCTTTGGCGCCGTTGGTCTTGATGGTCAGGGTGGGAAGGGTATCGCCGACTGCAATGGTCATGATGGGCATCCTTTGTTGAAGAGCCTGTTTGAGGTCTATACGCAGCCGCGCCGGAGTCAATTTTTTCGTCAGGTCGTGATTGCGATTGTGCCGTGTAGTCACTCTACATGAGAAAGCGCAATCGCGGGCTGGCGGAAAAAGGGGCCCGGCCCTTCGGGTTGTTGCTCAAAATGGCGCCATACTGTGTTGCGAACCTTGAACTTGACCCGTCAGGCCCTGCGGTCCGCGCCTTGCCTGGCGCCATTTTGAGTAGCAACGCGGTTGCGTATAGACCTCAAACAGGCTCTTTAAAGTGGATGTCCACTGTAGCAAAGACGCGGTGACAGAAAAGGGGGAGGCGGGGCAGAAACAAAAAACGCCCCGTTAAAGGGGCGTTTTTTGTGAGGCTTGGTAGCGTATTAGCCGAGCAGACCCAGCAGGCCACCCAGTACCGGACCCAGTACCGGGATGGTGGTCAGGGCATCATTCAGCGGGGCCAGCAGGTTGCTGGCTTCGCTTTCACCCAGCAGGGATACCAGCAGGTTACCGACCAGATCGCCTACCAGCGGCAGTTCTTCCACCAGGGCGGAGACGGTATCCAGCAGGTTGCCGTTCTGGTCCAGGATGCCGTCCAGCAGGGAGGCAGGATCACCGCTCATCAGACCGCCCAGCAGGCTGCTCAGCAGCTCGCCGAGAACCGGAATCTGTTCCAGCATGGCCAGGTCCGGGGTCAGCATGTCGCCGCCAGCGCCGCCCTGCAGGGTGGTCAGGATCTGGTTGAGCAGATCACCCAGTACCGGAATCTCGTTGAGCATGTCGGTGCCCGGCAGCTCGCCACCGGTGCCAGCGCCGGTGAGGGCGGCCAGCAGTTCGTTGAGCACGTCACCCAGTACCGGAACCTGCTCCAGCAGGGCGGTGAACTGCTCCAGCTGGTCGGCGGAGTCGGTCAGGCAGTCCAGCGGGTTGGCGGCGTCACAGGACACAGCACCCAGCAGCTGGTTGACCACATCGCCCAGTACCGGCACGTTGGCCAGCAGGTCGGTCACCATGGCCAGTTGCTCGCCTTCCAGGGCGCCCATCAGGGCTTCCAGGCTCAGGGCGTCGGTGGGCAGGCCACCGCTGCCACCACCGGCTGCGCCATTGAGGATGTCGCCCAGTACCGGGATTTGCGTCAGCAGGTCAGGCAGGGATTGCAGGTCACCGAGGGTGTCGAACAGGTCGCCGCCGTTACCCAGCAGGCCGGCCAGTTGTTCACCCAGTACCGGGATCTGTTCCAGCATGGCGGGCAGTTCGCTCAGCAATTCCATGTTGCCCGGCTCGGCCAGGCCAGCCAGCAGGTCTTCCAGGATGCTCGGATCCAGCGGGCTTTGACCCAGCAGTTCGCCGATGGGGCCCAGGTTTTCGCCAGCCGCCAGCAGGCAGGTGAACGGGTCCGCGCCTTCCGGGCACAGTTCGCCCAGACCGCCGGTCAGGTTGAGGATGGAGCCCACGCCGCCGAGCACTTCGGTGAAGCATTGATCCGGCGCGAATTCCTCGGCCTTGGTGGCAATGGGGCACAGGGCCAGGGACAGGCTGTTCACGGTGCCGATCAGGGGTTCGCCCATGGCCAGGTTGTCCGCGACCTGGGTCAGGCAGAGCTGGGGATTGAGCGCGTTGTCGCAGCCCAGGTAGCCCAGTACGCCGGCCAGGGTGCTGTCCGGAACGGTGCTAAGGGCAACTACCACACACTCAAGCGGGTTTTCAGCGCCGGCACACAGCTGCTGGCCGATGGGGCCGCTGCTATCCAGGACGCCGCCCAGGGTGTCGATCAGATAAGGAACGCTTTCTTCCAGGCAGGTCGGCAGGAAAGTGGGTTCGCTCACACTGCCGAGCAGGTCGGTGTCAGTGGCGGCAACCGTGTTGGCGCAGAGCAGGCCCAGCACGTTGTCGTTGCCCAGGGAGATGTTGGTCAGCGCTTCGTTTTCGCAGGCCAGCACATCAATGGCGCCACCCAGCTGGGTGCCGAGCAGGGTCTGCGGGCAGACGGAAACGGTAAAGTGGTTGTTGGTGTCGATCAGCGTCAGAAGCTGTTGGCTCTCTTCGTCGGTGAGCGGCGGGGTCTCATCGTCGCCACCGTCTTCCCCCCCGGTGTCGCCACCGTCGGTATCACCCTCGTCTTCACCGCCAGTGTTGCCGGTTTCTTCGCTGGTGTTGCCGTTATCGTTGGTCGGGTTGCTGCCACCACCGCCGCCGCCGCAGGCGGCAAGGGTGACGAGCAGGGAGCTCATCAGCAGGATTTTCAAAAGATGTAGCATGGGTACTTCCCCCTTAATCTTCCATGAACACAAAGTGTGTATGACAGGCGTATCATCGCGATCCACCCATGCGCGCACTATATAAAATTCATTGCGGTGCCAATGTTGGCTAAAAATGTCGTTTTGTATCTGGTATTGCAGTGTTTTGTAATGCACAACAGAAGTGCTTGAATGGGGTGCCCGCTAAGTGGCTGGGATATCAACGGAAAGGAGGCAGATATGGCGAAGACAATTGTAATTACCGGCGCAAACCGGGGCATCGGCCTTGCACTGGCCCGGCACTGGAAGGCCCGTGGGGAAAGGGTGCTGGCGGTATGCCGTCAGGCGTCCACGGCGCTGATAGACAGTGGGGTGGAGGTCATTGACGGGGTGGATGTGAGCACCGCAGACGGGGTCAGCAACCTGACCAGTGCCCTGGGCGATACTCCGGTGGATATTCTCTACAACAACGCCGGCATCATGCTCAGTGAGACAGTGGACCAGATGGACTTTGAGCAGCTTCTGGACCAGTTCAAGGTCAACACCCTGGGCCCGCTGCGGGTGACCGTGGCATTGCTGGGCAATCTGCGTGAGGGCAGCAAGGTGGGATTGATGACCTCGCGGATGGGGTCCATCGCCGATAATACCTCCGGCAAGAAATACGGCTACCGCATCAGCAAGGCGGGCCTCAACGCGGCGGGTAAATCCCTGGCGCTGGACCTGCACGATCGCGGCATTGCCGTGGCAATCTTGCACCCCGGTTGGGTACAGACCGATATGACCGGCAACAGCGGTAATCTGACCGTGGACGAAGCAGCGGCCAACCTGATTGCCCGCATGGATGAACTGAACCTGGAAAACAGCGGCACCTTCTGGCACTCCGACGGCAGCGTGTTGCCCTGGTGATTTGATCGTGAGTGCGGCCAGATCAGGAAATATTTTTCCAAAGAGGGCCGAGAGGTGCGTGCTCTGCCATTTTGCGAAGAGTGTCTTTTGCAGGAGCTATGCTTGCATGGCGAAGGCTTGGGAGCGCAATGGGAGCATAGCTCCTGCAAGGCGAGCCGGCTTGCGGGTCTCGAGCACGCCGGCCCTCTACGAAAAAATCAGTCCAGCAGAAACGCATTTTCGTATAACGCCGATAGCCCTTTCTCCCGGAAAACCGGTTCGTGGTCGAGAATCATTTTTCGGGAGAGTGAGGTTACCCGGTAGTGATCGCCGTACCGCGTTTCCACTTCCTCCTGGTCCACCGAAAACGGCGGCCCCGCCATCTGCTGTTGATCATATTCCAGCGTGATCAGTAACTGCCGCGTCCTGTGGGTCAGCGTCTGCAGATGGCGGGCATACCGTGCGCGCAGTGTGTCCGGCAGGGCGATCAGGGCGGCGCGGTCATAGATCGCATCCACGGCGGGAAGATCATCGGGCGTCAGCAGAAAAATGTCGCCCTGAAAGACGGTCAGGTCACCCTGCCGGTAACGGTTGCCACCTTGCCAGGGGGAGATCTCCGGTTGGCGGTTCAGGGACGCGAACAGGTCGGTGACGGCTTTCCCGGACAGCTCCGCGCCGATCACGCTGTAGCCCTGCTCCAGCAGATAGCCAATATCCAGTGTCTTGCCACACAAGGGCAGAAAAAGGGTCTGCCCGGCTTTCAGTGACAGCTCGACCAGATACCGTTGCAAGAGTGGATGGACCTGGGGCAGGTGAAAGCCCAGTTCCCCGTTGTGCCATTTCTGATGCCAGAATGCCGGATCCATGGTGTCGCCTTGAATGTCAGAGTCAGTGCTGTTTCGGTCAATCTTGCCACGATGCCCGGTTATTGTGCGGGAACAAACCCTGCTTGTATCGCCACTAAGAGACTCAGTCCGCATCGTTTAGCAGAAACCGTAACGTCCCATTCAGAGACTTGCCAAGGAGAGCAGGCCATGACGCACGCTGTGCGCTTTCAGCATCCCCGTTATACCATCCGCCGCAAATTCTTCCGGCTGTTTGGTGATGCCTTTCATCTCTACACGGACACGGGCGAGCTGGCGCTATATTCCAACATGAAGCGCTTCCGCATCCGCGAGGATATTCGCCTGTATGCGGATGACACCCAGGAGCAGGAGCTGCTGCGGATTTCCACACGCAGTATTTTTGATTTTGCTGGCGCCTACGACGTGCATGATTCGCAAGGCAATGAGCATGTGGGTACGTTGCGGCGGTCGGGTTTCAAGTCTTCCTTCCTGCGCGATCACTGGACCTTCCTGGATAGCGAGGGTCGGGAAATTGGCACCCTGGAAGAAGACTCCATGCTCAAGGCGCTGGTGCGCCGCTATATCGAATTTCTGGCGTTCTTCTTTCCGCAGCATTACCACGCCAGTGTGGCCGACAAGCCCGTGGCGGAATATCGACAGCGATTTAACCCTTTCATTCTCAAACTGGATGTGGATTTCAGTGCCGACCGGGACGGTCGGTTGGACAAACGCCAGGGGATTGCCGCCGGGGTGCTGTTGTCGGCGATCGAGGGTCGGCAGGAGTAAAGAGGTTCATCGCCGCTTAGAGGAAACGGAAGCGGCCACCGACCGTGTAGGGTGCACTGAGCCTAGGGCGAACTGCACCGATTCGGCGCTTTATGGTGCAGTTCGCCCTAGGCTCAGTGCACCCTACATTTGGAAAGCCGTGGGGGTTTGCGGCCATAAAAAATTCCGGACAGGGGAGACCCTGCCCGGAAAGGGTTGCTGTCATCAGTTGATTCATTGGCGCCGGCGCAGCCCGCCGCCGACCAGCAGGATCAGGAAGGGCAGTAGGGTACCGATGCCGAAGGCGCCGCCACTGCCGCTGCCGCCGCTGTAGGAGGGACGGTTCGTGGTGTACATGGGCTGTGCCTGGTCCACGCGGTTGCTGGTGGGCGCGTTGGCCTGCCGCTGGGCCTTGGCGAGTTTTTCGATTTCCCGGCGTTTGGCATTGCGACGTTCGATGCCGTACTCCTCAAAGACTTCGTCGCGCAGCACCACCATGGAGGTGTAGTTGGTGACCAGGCCGTATTCCAGGCCCAGGTCGACGATGCCCTGCTGCAGATCCTTTTCTTCACCGAAATAATTGATCTCCCGTTGCATGTCCTGGCCGGCCACGTTGGCGCGCAGGGTGACATTCGCCGGACCATCGCCCCAGTAATGGCCGAGCAGGACGATCTGGCGGCCGTGGTAGATGCTGCCGATGCGCTGCGGTTGCAGGTCGGCGGTGCGCACACCATCGATGTCTATCTCCACATCATTCATGGCCTGGTGGGTGAGCTTGGCGGTGGCGTTCAGAATCTGTCCGGCGATGTCGTCGCTGTTGGAGACGCTGAGGGCAAAGCCGTTGCTGGCATCCGTCATGGCGGTGAGCATGGGGCGGTTGGCGCTGTTACCCATGACAAAGGTGAATAGCCGAACGTCATGGTTTTTCAGCAAGTCGATAAAATCTTTTTGTTGGGTCTTGCCCACGTTGGCCACGCCATCGGTGACCAGCACGATGCCGGTGGGACGGTCTGCGTCCAGGGGTTTCAGGGCCAGGCTCAGGCCGCCGAACAGGTTGGTGCCGCCACGGGATTGCAGCTGCATGACTTTCTGCGTGTAGCGACGAATGCTGTCCGGGGTGGCATCCACGAAGCCATTAGTGAGTTCTTCGGCGCGGTCATCAAACAGCACGATACGGAAACGGTCTCCGCCGCGCAGTTTGCCCAGGGCCTGGCTGACGCCGTCGGCCAGGGTGGCAAGTTTGGCATTCATGGAACCGGAGATATCCAGCACGAACACCCAGTCGCTGCCGGTGGTGATTGGCGGCAGGTCGTCACCGGGGGTGATGCTGAGCATGAAGGTGCCGCGGTCTTTCCCCGGGGCCTTGTAGGCAACCAGATCCACGCTGCCGGGCAGGTCTTGCTGGTGGCGCCAGTAGACGACGATGTCCTGATTCAGGGTAAAGGCATTGGCCGGCTGGCCATTGGCAGCGGGAGGGGCGAAGTTGGTGCTTTGGCTGTTGTCGTCTTCCTCGCTGACAACGGTTGCGGTGCGATTATCCAGTTTTACCTGCCAGTGTTGCGGGCCCAGTTGCTGGATCTGTGCCTGGGGATGTTTGGGCAGGCGCAGGGCGTCCACCGGGTAGCCGCTGCGCAGGTTGAGGGTGAAACTGAAATGTTCCTCGACACTGTCGTTGGCGGTCCAGAACGCCAGCTTTTGTTCGTCCACCCCGCCTTCTTCCAGCGGGTACACATAGCGACCGATGCCGGTATCCACAAAGGCCGGCTGCATGTAGACCAGCCGCACCCGGGTGTCCTGGCCGGCGCGTACCGGTTGCACCCGCACATTGAAGGCCTTGTAGCTGTCCTTCTCGGTGAGTCCGGCTTCGCGGCCAGCGGCTTTTTCCTTTTCATAGACTTGGCGGGCCTGCTGTTTTTCCAGCACCTCGCCGATTACAGGCTTGCCGTCGATCCACACAGTGAACTCGGCCACGGTGCCGCGCTCCGGGACCGGGAAGCGGTAGTAGGCTTCCAGGTCCTGGTCATTGGGATTGTGGAAGACCTGCTCCACCTCGGTGATGGCGTAGCCGTCTTCCACGTCCACGGTGACATGCTGTTCGCGAATTTGCAGTGGTGGCAGGCCGCTGTTGGTTGGCGTCATCAGCCCCGCGGCCAGGGCCGGGGTGGTCAACATGCTGCCCAGCAGCAGCGCCAGGCCGGCAAACAATCGGGTCAATCCGTTCCTGAAACCCATGATGGTTCTCCTTGTTATGGATCATGGGATTCGTTGTACCGGTGGCGAGGCTATTTGTTAAACAGTGTTCATTAACAATTCATGTCGCGGAGTGTTCAATAGCGAACCGGCCCGGGGCCGGCGCGCGAGGTGCCAGGCCGCGGTATCGGCTCAGCGTGGCAGTTGCTGGCGGGTCTGAGCGATCAAAGAGGCAAAATCCGGTCGGGCGATGATTGCCAGCACCAGGCTGAAGATGCCATTGAGGATGGCCAGATGGGCATCGGCCTGCATCAGGCAGAAGGCGATGACGAGCATGGCAACAACATCGAGCAGTCCCAGCAGGATGAACATGCTGGTCTGCACTTTCATGGCGGCAGTCTCATCATCGCTGCTGGCAGGAAGGCCTTGCAGGGGGCGCCGTGCCATGGCTTCCGGTGACATCAGCAGATTGCGCAGCGGTCGGGCTACCACCAGCGTCAGCGCCATGGCGCCGATAGCGCCCATGCGCAGAGTGTCGGTGGGGACCAGCTCCATGGGCGCCTGGTACTGGCCGAAGCCGATCATCAGGGCGATGGCGATGCCGATCATCATGGGGGCGGCGAGCACGGTGAACCAGAGCAGGTTGAGGCGTGGCACCGCCGGGTGCGAAGTAGCGGACATGATGTCTCCTTATTATTGTTATTGATCCTGGAACCAGCGAGCCTTTCGCCAGCCTCTGCAGGAGCTAGGCTTGCATGGCGAACGTGCCCAACACCCCATTCGCCATGGCAGCATAGCTCCTGCAAATAGTACTTAGTCTCTAAAATTATTGAACTGCAGCGGCGTTTCAATTTTGGATTCGCGCAGCAGCGCTATCACCGCTTGCAGGTCATCCCGTTTCTTGCCGTTCACCCGCACCTGGTCACCTTGAATGGAGGCCTGCACCTTGAGCTTGCTGTCCTTGATCATCTTGACGATCTGCTTGGCGAGGGGCTGGTCGATGCCCTGGCGGAAGGTCAGGGTCAGCGAGAAGGTCTTGCCGCTGTGCTCGGGCTTCTCCGGACGGTCAGCGCCGGCGACGCTGATGCCCTGTTTCACGGCCGCCTTGGCAAACAACTCTTCCAGCTGCTGCACCTGAAAGTCCGATTGGGTTTTCAGGGTCACATCCAGACCATTCTGTTCAATGCTGGCTTCCACGCCACGGAAGTCGAAACGATTGGCCAGGTCACGGTTGGCGTTTTCCACCGCGTGGCGCAGGGCTACTTCATCAATTTCAGAGACGATATCGAAAGAGGGCATGATCAGTCCGCACACATATTCCGTTGTAAGAAGGTTGCGATTATAGTCTTTTTTGGTCTGCGCGTGCCCATTGGGGTGGCGCCGGGCTTTACCGTTCAGGAAGAACGGCAAAACAGCATCATAACCATCGCGAGGGAACGTAATGAGTCAAGCCAATGCAATTGTCGTACTGTGCCCAAAACGTCCGGATCTGGCCGGCCAGCCATTGCTGGGGCATGTGGGCTGGGGGTTTGAACTGCCGGACGGGCAGTGGATGGTGGGAGCCGTGGAAGGTGACGGCTGGAGCAACGGGAACGGCATGAACGGTTTCTGGTCACGCCGGGTGCCGGGCGAACGGCAGGCCACCCAGGTCTTTGCCAACATGGTGCATCAGGGAGCCGAGTATAATTATTTCAAATATCTGACCATGACTCACCAGGTATGGCCTGATCCGGATGCGGCACTGCGTGTCATGGCCTGGGTCAGTGCTCAGCCTTATCAGCTGTTCGGTCGCAACTGCATGAATTCCACCTACGATGTTCTCCGCGCCTTTTCCCGAGGGGGACATTTCAATGGCAAGATCCTGCCGAATCCGGATTTCAACTGGATTCCCAATGGCTGGTTCAATGCCATCCAGGTGCCACAGAGCGACTACCATCACCTCCCTCCTGCGTCCCAGCCCGTTCAGGCGTTTGCGGCCGCCCAGGAGGATCTGCAGGCAGCGGCGGAATGCCCGGACTGGCGTAATCCGGAATCGGAAAACTATCTGCCCGTCGGGGAGGCGCCCAATGAGGCTGTGGAGGCCGTGGAGGTGCCGCCCCCGGTGAATGCAGCGGGCGTGGGCGGATAAATTGGCACGTACGCTTTATATGCAATAAATGCCATTTTGGTTAGAGTTGGGTGCGCACACCGGAGTGTGCGTATCCAACTCTGCCAGGAGGCAAACATGTCACTCAAGGAACGGTTGTCCGCAGATAATCTGCTGGATTCTCTCCCGGTTTCCCGGGATCTTCTCACTCGTCTGGGCGTACTCGGCGCCCAGGTTTCCCGCAAGATCGCCATCGATCAGGTCAGCGTGCAAGACGGCACGCTCAATAACCTGCGCGTGGACAAGGTCACTCTGGGTAGCGCCAGCATTGGCAACCTGCACGTGGAAAACACCCAGGCCTCGGTCGATAGCGCCAGAGCCGTGCTCAATCAGGTACGTACCCTTGTCGAGCTGGGTTTCCGGCTCGATTGGAAAATTGATCTGGGCTGGCTGGGCAGCTGGGATGGCAGCGAGGATATGGGCAGCCTGGATATCCCGGTGGATCTGGGCACCATCACGGTGCCGGACCTGGGCAATATCGACCTGCAGATTCCGGCCATTGATATCCCCGGTCTGGTGGCGCAGATGAAACGCATCGACCAGCTCAACCTAGGCAACCTGGACCTGTCAGGTATTCGCCTGGATAAACTGGGCCTGCCCAGCGCCGGGTTGTCCGTGTCCGGTATGGGTATCGGTGAGCTGTCGCTCAGTTCCCTGTCGGTACCGGGCGCCAACGGCGAAGCGATGCGGGTGAATCGTGCCGCGCCCACCGAACAACTCACTCTGCCCGGTGCCAGCCTGGAAAACATCAGCATCCCGTCTGTGACCATGCCAGCGGCCACCAGCCAGGCATTCAATGTGGATGCCACGGCCTCGGATAAATCCCTGGGGGTGGATCTGGGCATCCTCAAGGTGAGTATTGCGGTGACCCCTACGGTGCATCTGAACGTGGGCAGCATGACGCTCAGTGATGCCAAACTCGGTGCGACCCTGGGCAAGGTATCGCTCAACGACATCAGCCTGCCGGTGGCCCTGGAGGGCATCAGCGGCGGCGAGCTGGGGCTGAACAGCATCAGCGTCAATAAACTCACATTCTGAACAGGGAGGTTGTCATGACATTGAGCCACAAGGAATTCGAAAAACGCTGGGAGCAGGCCCACCGCAAACAGCAGATCACACAGAAAAAGACGTCCATTGCTCCACTGGTGCATCTGTCGGTACTGACGATCCTGGACAACTACATGCACCAGTTGCACAAGGCGGTAGAGGGCCATGCGCTCAGCAAGGAAGAGTGCGACGCGGTCTGTAAAAAAATCGCCGAGCTGAAACCGCTGGCGAAAAAGGCGGATGCCAAGGCGGCAAAATACCTGAAGGTGTGACCCGCGGTTTATCTGTCACCGTTGTGCCTGCCGTCACCGGGTCTGCGCACTTTGCAGCCCGGTGACAACCCGGTAGGGTCGAAAGAACGCTGTCTTGTTCAGGGGGATTTTGATCATGCCGTTCCAGCCCGATGTACACCTCAACCTGAATGTCCGTGGTCTGGGGGTGTCTGCCACCCTGGCCATCAATGAGCGCAGCAATGCCCTGCGACAACAGGGGCGACAGGTCTACAAGCTGGGGCTGGGGCAGTCGCCGTTTCCGGTGCCTCCCTCGGTGGTGGACGCGTTACGTCAGTTTGCCGGTGAGAAGGATTATCTGCCGGTGAAAGGCTTGCCGGCGTTGCAGGAAGCCATCGCCAGTCATCTGGACCGGGAGCACGATGTGGCCTTCCGGGGCGAAGACATCATGATCGGGCCGGGCTCCAAGGAGCTTATGTTCATCCTGCAGCTGGTCTACTACGGTGACCTGGTGATCCCCACGCCGAGCTGGGTGTCCTACGCGCCCCAGGCCAGCATCATCGGTCGCCGCGTGCACTGGCTGCCGACCCACCGGCACAATCACTGGAAGCTCAGTGCCGATAGCCTGGATGCCCTGTGTCAGCGTGACCCGGGTCGTCCACGCCTGGTGATCCTCAATTATCCGGCCAATCCCCACGGCTATACCTTTACCGACGATGAGTTGCAGGAAATTGCCGAGGTGGCCCGCCGTCATCGACTGATTCTTCTCAGCGATGAAATTTACGGGCGCACCCGCTACGACGGTCAGCACCGCTCCATCGCCCGTTACTACCCGGAAGGCACCATCATCAGTGACGGCCTGAGCAAGTGGTGTGGTGCGGGAGGATGGCGTCTGGGGGCCTTTGCTTTCCCGCCCAATCTGTCCTGGCTGCGCGATGCCATGGCCACCGTGGCCAGCGAAACCTATACCTCGGTGGCCGCGCCGATCCAGCATGCGGCAGTGAGTGCTTTTCAGGGTGGCGCTGACATTGATGACTACCTGTTTCAATCACGGCGTATTCTGAAAGGATTGGCGGCTTACCAAGTGGCTGCCTATCAGCGGGCCGGGCTGGATCTTGCCATGCCCGATGGCGCCTTTTACCTGTTCCCGGATTTCAGTCCGCTGGCAGAGCGCTTACACCAGCGGGGGATTCATGACAGCGCGGCGCTGTGTGAAGCCTTGCTGGAAGATACCGGTGTGGCCACCTTGCCGGGCGACGCCTTTGGTCGCCCGGCGGGAGAACTGACCTTGCGTCAGGCCTTTGTGGATTTTGATGGCCAGGCGGCCCTGGATGGCGCAGCCAAGGTGACGGCGGAAGCATCGCTGGGCGATGATTTTCTGCGGCAATATTGTGGCAACTGCACCACCGCCATGGACCGTATTGTGGACTGGTTGGCGTAACCTTTTCTGTCGTTGCAGGAGCCATGCAAGCATGGCTCCGACAAAAAATCATAAGGTATATATGGCAGCGGGACATGTATGTCCCGTTTGTTTAAGTAAAAGAAAAAAATAGCGGTTTTCGCCACTTTCTGATTGTTTTGGTCAGGTGCTTTGCCCGCTTTGTCTAGAGCCTGGGCGTCACCCATGGAACACTCGTTTTCCCAACCCTTGCGGTTAAACGAATAATGAGGAGGTGCGCCATGGGTGCGGTATTGGACAGTGAAAACCTGAAGCAGTCACAAAGCTGGGCTGGCGTCGCGGTGGATCGACAGCGACGGTTTTTCGAGACCGGCGCAACCCGCAGCTATGACTTTCGCGTGCGTCAGCTGAGCAAACTGAAGGACGCCATTGTCCAGTATCAGGAAGAGATTCAGGAAGCGCTCAAGGTGGATATTGGCCGCCCGCCCTTCGAGGCCTATATCGAGATCACTACAGCGATCGAAGATCTCAAGCACACCCTCAAGCACCTGAAAAGCTGGATGAAGCCAAAAAAAGTCGGCACATCAATGTGGGCCCAGCCCGGTCGTAGCCGCATCGAGTCCACCCCCCAGGGCGTGACCTTTTTGATGGGGCCGTACAACTACCCCTTCCTGTTGCTGGTGCAGCCTCTGATCGGTTCCATCGCGGCGGGTAACACGGCCATTCTCAAGCCGTCATCACTGAACCCCACCGTGGCGAATGTGATTGAGAAAATGATGAAGGAATGCTTCAGCGAGGAATACGTGGCGGTATTCAAGGGCAGCACCGAAGTGACCAATGTGCTGCTGGAAGAGCGCTTCGATCATATTTTCTTTACCGGCAGTCCCCGTGTCGGCCGTATCGTCATGGCGGCAGCAGCGAAGCATCTCACCAAGGTCACCCTGGAGCTGGGTGGCAAGAGCCCGACCATCGTGCACAAGGATGCCAACCTAAAAGTGGCGGCGCGTCGGATTATCGCCGGCAAGATGCTCAACGTGGGTCAGACCTGTATCGCGCCGGACCATGTTCATGTCCATGCGGATATCCGCGATGCCTTTGAAAAGGAAATGGTGAAGACGCTGCGGGATTTTTATGGGGATGCGTCGAGCCAGAATCCGGATCTGGGCCGTATGATCAACGACCGGCATTTCCAGCGGGTGGCCGCACTGATCGATAAGGCCCGGGTGCTGGCGGGTGGCCAGACCGATGCGGGACAGCGCTATATTGCGCCGACGCTGTTGAAAGATATCTCCATGGACGATGCCATCATGCAGGAAGAAATCTTCGGGCCAGTGTTACCCATGTTGACCTACCAAAGCCTGGAAGAGCTGATCGGCAACCTGAAGAAATTGCCGGAATATCCGTTGGCGCTGTATCTGTTTACCAGTAGTGATCAGGTGGAGCGCCAGGTGCTCGATAGCACCCAGTTCGGTGGCGGATGTATCAACAATACCGTGATGCATGTGGCCAACCCGAACCTGCCGTTTGGTGGTGTGGGGGAAAGCGGTATGGGCGCCTATCACGGCAAGAACTCGTTCGATGCCTTCTCCCACAAGCGCAGCATCCTCAAGGCCACCACCCTGTTCGATATCAAGTTTCGCTACGCCCCTTACAAGGACAAGGTGAACATGCTCAAGAAGATGATCAAGTAACGTCGGCGGCGTATTGGTGCCGTTCGCCTCAGGAACTGCACCATGGCGCTCGGCTTAACGGGCGCCAAAACCTCCCCAGGAAAACGGAATCTGATAGCGGGTCATCAGCCCGCCCACGGTAATCAGCACCCGCACCATGGCCACGAAGGCATCCGGCATCACCAGCCGCAGGCGGCGGAATTCGTCCAGCAGGGTGCGCAGGTTATCGGCCAGGGTGGTGTCGCTATCCTGACGGGCGGAGACCAGTGCGGCGGACAATTTTTCCAGTCGTTCCTCGCTGAGCCCGCCAAAGCCGGCCGCTTCGAACAGCGGCAGCAAGGGGCCATCGCCCATGCCCAGCAAGCGCATCAGCAATGCGGTGTAATGCTGGCGATCTGCGGCGGCTACCTGCTCCACGGCACCGAAATCCAGCACCGCCAGGTCGCCCTCCGGCGTCACGATAAAGTTGCCCGGGTGCGGGTCCGCATGAAACAGACCGAACTCCAGCACCTGCTGCATCATGCTCGCCTGCAAGCGCTCCAGCAGGGGAATGGCCCGCGCTTCATCCTCGCGCAACACTGTGGAAAGGCTCTGCCCCTCGATCCACTCCGTCACCAGCATCTGTGCACTACACAGGGTGGGATAAACCCTTGGCACCTTGATGCCGGGCAGGTGGGGCAGTTCGCTGAAATCCCGCATGTGGGCCATTTCCTGGCGGAAATCCAGCTCCCGCTCGGTGGTGGTGATGAGCTGGTTGATGATCTGCTCCACATCCACTTCCCGCAGCAGTGGCTTCAGGGCCTTCGCCAGCAAACGCAAGGCCGCGGCATCTTCGGCAAATTCCTGGCTGACCCGGGGTTGCTGCAGTTTGACCGCCACCTGGGCGCCGGATTTCAGGGTGGCGTTATGCACCTGGGCGATGGAAGCGGCGGCCATGGGAATGATATTGAAGGCACTGAAGGAGTCCGCCCAGTCATGCCCCAGCTGGGCTTTCAGCCAGGGCTGGATGTCATCGAAGTGAGCCTTGGGGGCGTTTTCGCGCAGATGGGCAAAGGCATCGATATAGGGGGCAGGCAGCAGGTCCGGGCGGCAACTGAGAAACTGGGCAAACTTGATCCAGGCGCCGCCGTTATCCCGGAACAGGGTTGCCAGGCTGTCCGCCACTTCCTCATGGAGCGGGTACAGCGCCTGCTCGTCGCCACTGCCTAGCACCTTGCGGTGTTTCCAGACCACTTTCTGCAGGCCGGCCGCGGTGGCCAGTACCCGCTTGTAGCGTCCACGGGCGTTCCACAGCATGCGGGTGGTTTCACCGAGTGTCTGGGGCTGGTCGGGCGTGGTCGATTCCATGGGGATCCCTTTGCCAATGCGATATTGGCAGCATAGCAAAGGTGGTCCTGTGATGTGATAAATCCGCAATGACAGGGGAGAGGGGCCCGTCCTTATCCATGGAGGGCCCCCGGGTGTGACAAAAAATGAGCAAGGCGACGTTTAGAACTTGTAGGCAGCGCCGACTTCGAGGGTTTGCCGAACGACTTCAATCGTCGCATCAGCACCGAAACTCGAACCGCTCTGAGCAGGAATAGCGGTGAAGTCGAAGTCACCATAATCGGCGTGTCGGTACTCTGCTCTCAGCACCAGGTTATCCGACAGGAAGTGTTCCGCCCCGAAACCCAGGGTCCAGCCGGTCATGCGCTCGTCATCACTGAAACGCTGGAGACCGTCTGCCGGGTTGCAAACGTTGGTATCGGCGGGGCAGGTGCTTGTCGTTTCGACTTCAAGCTGGGATACGCCCAGGCTGCTGTAAACCATGGTGTTGTTATTCACCATGTAGCCGCCGCGAAAGCTCAGGCCCAGCGCCAGATCATCAGTCTCGACCTCGGAAAAACTGGTCGGGTTGGAGTCGGGGTCTCCCAGCCCGGGAATCCGGTTGCGGATTTCGTCGCTGGCATCGCTCATCAGCGCCGAGAATTCAGCACCCATCACCCATTTCCCCTGTCCGACTACCCAGTTATAACCGGTAAAAAGGCCATAGCTGGTATCTGAGTCATCCAGTGATTCGGTGGGATCAGAAAATGGCGCAATCAGGTTGCCGTTGGGCTCGAAGGTTCGTTCGGTTTTCCAGTCCATATCCGTGCTTTGGTAACCAAGCGATACACCAGCGTAAAAACCGCCAGGGTTGGTCTCAGCCAGAGCTGGTGTTGACAGGACAGCAAGTGACAATGCGCCGGTCATGGCAAGCAAGTGTAGGTTTTTCATTGGTTCCGTTTCCCTTTTATAGTCCAGCAGCCATCTTAGTCCATATGCTACTATTTGTGTAACTGTCGTGAATGTGATGCTCCTGGGGAATTTGGGTCGGGGAGTGTGTTTTTTGACGTGATATTGACGCAAACACTGTCGCGTTTAATAAAAACTATCACCGTATTTGGCAAACTAAACTGGTCAAGATGACCTCTAAGGGACTACAACAGAGTAATAAATACGCCGAACCCACCCATAAGGAAGGAGAGCGCTATGACAGAGAGTAAATGCCCGATTAAACACGCGGCAGGGGGTGGCACCACAAACCAGGACTGGTGGCCCAACCAGCTGCGTCTGGACCTCCTCAATCAGCATTCCTCCAAGTCCAATCCCATGGATGAGGACTTCGATTACGCCAAAGCATTCAACAGTCTGGATCTTGATGCAGTAAAGAAAGATCTGGATGCGCTCATGACAGATTCCCAGGACTGGTGGCCGGCGGACTTTGGTCACTATGGTGGTCTATTTATCCGGATGGCCTGGCACAGTGCCGGCACCTACCGTATCGGTGATGGTCGCGGCGGCGGCGGTCGTGGCCAGCAACGGTTTGCCCCCCTGAACAGCTGGCCGGATAACGTGAACCTGGATAAGGCGCGCCGCTTGCTGTGGCCGATCAAGCAGAAATACGGTCGCAAGATTTCCTGGGCGGACCTGATGATTCTCGCCGGTAACGTGGCGCTGGAATCCATGGGCTTCAAGACGTTCGGTTTTGCCGGTGGTCGTGAAGACACCTGGGAGCCGGACCTGGATGTGTACTGGGGGGCGGAAAAAGGCTGGCTGGATGGCGACAAGCGTTATTCCGGCAAACGGGACCTGGAAAACCCCCTGGCCGCGGTACAGATGGGCCTGATCTACGTGAATCCGGAAGGTCCGGATGGCAACCCGGATCCGAAAGCCGCTGCCCATGATATCCGCGAAACCTTTTCCCGCATGGCCATGGACGACGAGGAAACCGTGGCCCTGATTGCCGGCGGGCACACCTTCGGCAAGGCCCATGGTGCCGGCGACCCGGACAAGATTGGTCCCGATCCGGAAGCTGCAGGCCTGGCGGAACAGGGCATGGGCTGGCACAACCCGGTGGGTACCGGCAAGGGCGACGACACCATGGGTGGCGGCCCGGAGGTGACCTGGAGCCAGACGCCAACCCAGTGGAGTAATTACTTTTTCGAAAACCTGTTTGGGTATGAATGGGAGCTGACCACCAGCCCGGCCGGTGCCAAGCAGTGGGTGGCCAAGGATGCGGATGAAGTCATTCCGTACGCCCAGGATAAAACCAAAAAGCACAAGCCGATGATGCTGACCACGGACCTGTCGCTGCGTTTTGATCCGGACTACGAAAAGATTTCCCGTCGCTTCTACGAGAACCCGGAGGAATTCGCCGAGGTATTCGCCCGTGCCTGGTTCAAGCTCACCCACCGTGACATGGGTCCCCGTGCCCGCTACCTGGGCCCGGAAGTGCCCAGCGAGGAGCTGATCTGGCAGGATCCGGTGCCGCCGGTGGATCATGAACTGGTCAATGATCAGGACGTTGCCGCACTCAAGGGCAAGATCCTGGAGAGTGGATTGTCCGTGTCCGAACTGGTGTCCACCGCCTGGGCCTCTGCCTCCACCTTCCGTGGCGGCGACAAGCGTGGCGGCGCCAACGGTGCCCGCATTAGGCTGGCCCCGCAGAAGGACTGGGAAGTGAATCAGCCGCAGCAACTGGCCAAGGTGCTGAAGACTCTGGAAGGCATCCAGAGTGACTTCAACAGCGGCAACAAGGCGATCTCGCTGGCAGACCTGATCGTGCTGGCCGGGGGTGTGGGTATCGAGAAGGCGGCGAAAGAGGCTGGCCACGATGTGACCGTACCCTTCCATCCGGGACGGACCGATGCCACTGAGGAGCAGACCGATGTGGCCTCCTTCGAGCCCCTGGAGCCCGCAGCAGATGGTTTCCGCAACTACCAGAAAGGCAAGTTCAGCATCGGTGCGGAACACCTGCTGGTGGACCGGGCCCAGTTGCTCACGCTGACGGCACCGGAGATGACCGCACTGGTGGGTGGCCTGCGTGTACTGGGCGCCAATCACGACGGCAGCCAGCACGGTGTGTTCACCGACAAGCCGGGCACGCTGAGCAACGACTTCTTCGTCAACCTGCTCGACATGGACACGGAGTGGAAAGCCACCTCCAGCGATGAAGAGGCGTTCGAAGGCCGTGATCGCGACAGCGGCAAGGTGAAGTGGACCGGCACCCGGGTGGATTTGGTGTTCGGTTCCAACTCGGTGCTGCGTGCCCTTGCCGAGGTCTATGCCTGCGCCGATGGTCAGGAGAAGCTGGTCAACGACTTCGTGGCGGCCTGGACCAAGGTGATGGAGCTGGATCGCTTTGATCTGAAGCAGTAATCAATCCCTGTCCGTCGAACGCAACGGTGCGCTGGCAACAGTGCACCGTTTTTCGTTGGAGCCTTGTTCACAAGGCGAAGGGGCGAATGAATCCTGGCGCCTGCTGAAACCTTCGCTTTGCGAGCAAGGCGCCAGCGGCAAAAGTCAGGTCGGCGCCACCTCCAGCCCCGAGTAACCGTGCCGACTTTCAGGCCGCTACGTTACTGAAAGAGAGGGGTGGAAAACAGAGAATCTCCAACGGCAGAGGCATCCTACTGATGGTACTCTGCGTGGAGTCATTGCTGTCGTGAGCCGTTATGCCATCCCTGCGCTGGCTGGAAAAATATCGTCCGCACAAATTGCCGTTCCGGCGTCATGTTACCCGCGCCTCGGTGGCGCTCATCTACCGTGGCGCCAACGTTCGCGAAGGCGAGCTGTTCTTCATTCAGCGTGCCCGCCGTGAGGGTGACCCCTGGTCCGGCGATATGGCGTTTCCCGGTGGGCGCCTGGAGCGCAGCGATACGTCCAGTCGCCACACCGCCATGCGCGAAACCCTGGAAGAAACCGGGCTGGATCTGTTTCAGCAAGGCGAGTATCAGTCGCGGCTGTCGGATCTGCTGACACGGCACCACAGCCGCTGGAGCCCCATGGTGGTGACGCCCCATGTGTTTGCCTGGCGGGGAGACAACGTCATGTCACTCAATCACGAAGCACAACGAGGAATCTGGATTCCCCTGGCGTATTTGGGCAACCCGGCACACCGATCCACGCTGCAGATACGCACGCCACTGGGAAGAATGACATTCCCCTGTTGCCGTTATCAGGGCTACTGTATCTGGGGGCTGAGTTACAGCATGCTGCAGGAGTTTCTGCGCAAGCGCGGGGAAGGGTAGGCAAGTGGCGTTGGCGGGAGGGTCGTGACGCGAATCAGCCCGTAAGGCAGATAAAAAAAGGGCGCGTCCCGAAGGAGGCGCCCTTTTTTGTTACCGGAACAATCGCTTACAGAGCGACGATGTTCTCAGCCTGAGGACCTTTCTGACCTTGAGTCATGGTGAACTCAACTTGCTGACCTTCGGCCAGGGTCTTGAAGCCGGAGCCCTGGATGGCGCTGAAATGTGCGAACACATCCGGACCACCTTCCTGCTCGATAAAACCAAAACCTTTAGCTTCGTTGAACCACTTAACGGTACCTTTCACTGTAGACATAATACTAATCCTGAAAATAATGATATTTCGCCGGTGAGGGCGTGTGTAGCTGAAAAATGGAAACTTGGACTTGTGGACTGCAGGACGAGTTATACGAATAAAACAGCGAAATGTAGTACTTGATTCAAGCGTAATTTTTTAGCTATTGGCTACGTTACAGGGCGCGCCGTTCCCTGTCCAGCTAAATATCACCGCCGCTGTCACCTCGCCAGAGGTGACAAAGACCGGGGCAAGGTGAGAATCCGCTATACTCCTGCTTTTTCATAGCGGAGCACTGTATGAGCGAGCACATGGAAGGCGGCAAACACCGGACGCCATTGAGCCAGCGGATCGCGCAGACCCTGTTGCGTCTTGCTGGCTGGCGGGCCGGGCCCTTCCCGGATATCCAGCGGGCAGTCATTGCCGGCGGTCCCCATACCTCAAACTGGGATGGGGTCCTGGCCCTGGTGAGCCGCTCGGCCTTGCAGCAAGACGTGAATGTGATGATCAAGCACAGCCTGTTCAAGGGCCCGCTGGGCTGGCTGCTGCACAGGCTTGGCGCCATGCCCATCGAGCGCGGCAAGGCCGGCGGCATGGTGGAGCAGACCGTGGCGCAATTCCGTCAGCGCGACAAACTGCTGATCGCCGTCACCCCGGAAGGCACCCGCAGCAATGCGGAGCAATGGAAGCTGGGCTTCTACCACATCGCCAAACAGGCCAACGTGCCGATCATTCTTGCGCTGGCGGACTACCAGGTGAAGACCTTCTCCTTCCCGGTGGTGATTTACCCCAGCGACGACATGGAAGCCGACCTGCAACAGATCTATGCCCACTTCGCCAACGCAACGCCGCGACATCCGGATAAACTGTCGGGGCCGGTCAAAGCTTATTGCGGGAAATAGCTGAGGCGTAGTCGAATCGTTTCGTAGGGTTCAAGGCATTATTGGGGGCGATTTCCGTGTGTGCTCTTCTTCATCATTGGTTGAGAGAAAATGATCAATACCAAAATATACAAGGCCGTTCATAGCTTGGCTGAAAAGCTGATGGAAGCTGCGAGAAAAGACGATCAAGCGGAGTTCGAGTCGCTTTACGGGCAGCTGAAAATCATTTGCACCGGTAACGACAATACCGACAAGGATCATCCCGAGCAGTGGGAAACGCTGGCTGACTTCACCGAAGATCTGGAGGCTGCGCTGGTGATCTACGAAAAAGCCCAGGCCAAAGCGCTGGCTATCAATGCCAAAGATCACCTCTCATCAATCGGCCTTTCCATGGCTAAACTGCAGGTAGATCTGGGGAAGAAAGAGGCTGCAATCAAGAGTCTTGAGAGTGCGCAAGTGAGTGCGAACAAGATTGAAGATAAGCAGCTTAAAGCGGAAATTGATGCGTTGCTTGAGAGTTTATTGGCTGGTCAGGAGGAGCAATAAGGGGCGCAACGAGATGTGCCTTCCAGTTTCTTGCTCATTGTACGAAGGTTATGGGATTTGGGAGGATTTTCCAGGTTTCCGCTAGTAAATGGTTAAAGGCTGACATTCTGGTCAGTCATTGCCCCTGAAAGTTGTGCGATGCAGTATGGTCGAACTACAAAAAACCAAGGGAAGGTAATGACTATGAAGAAGGTAATGGCTGTAATTGCTCTTGTTATGATGGTTTCTGGTGCCGCGCTGGCCCACTCCGGTGGTACAGATGCTAACGGGTGCCATGCAGGTAAAAAACCATATCACTGCCACTGATTTTTGGTGCGCGATAGCTTCCTGGCTATCGCGCGATACTCCTACTTCCTCCGCCGTGATTGTCTGGTTACTGCGAGCCCTGCCGTTCCCGCGGAGCCTTCCGCGGTCGCCATATCTGTACGCCGCCCGGCACCAGGTACTCTGAGACGGTTCTGAACCAGAGCAGCCCCTTGATATTGCCATTGAGTCGGATCTTTCCCTGGCGCATGCCGACAAAGAAAAGTCGTTGATTATCCAGCAGCTGTATCAGTGTGGTTGCCCCATAGTCGGCATCCTGAAAGCGCACGGCAATATCACAGCGCTCACGTAAACCGGAACCGCTGCGAACGCGATTGGGGCTGAAATGAAACCAGCGAGCGATACGCCCGTCATGGGTGCGCCACACCATCATGATGTTGCGTCGCTGCAAGTCCTTGCGAAATGCCGGGTCGCGCCATGCCAGCCAGCGCAGCCGCAGGGCGACACAGAACAGGATCAGGCGGAAGGCCAGGTGTTGTTTTCTTCTGGCCAGCCAGGCACGGGTGCGCAAGCGGATGCGGTGTGGTGGGGCTGGTGGCATTCTTGTTCTGATGTTTGTTGTGGTGAATGAACCTTAACAGTTGGAGTCGAGGAGGCATACGTGTTGGTCAGGAAAGCTGACCACCTTGCACAGAGACATGGCAGAATTGAGATGCATTGCATTTGCCGGGTGATGGGTCACTAAGGCGCGCACTGTCGTGCTTGGATCAAGGAAAAGGCAACGGAAGCTGGTCGTCCAGCTCGGGAACCCCGGGCCACCGTCTTTGAGCGGCGTAATGACGGTAAGGAATTGGTGTTCACCCCTTCTCTCGATTGAATAACAGCAGGATCGCCTGAGCCATGGAAAAAGACTGGAAACTGGATATCGTTTTTTCCGACAGTGTGGCCATATTTCGTGGGCATGTGGGTCCGAATAATCCGCACAGCCACTGGGCGTCGCAACTCACCATTGCCCTGGAAGGGGAGCTGGAATTTGAAGCCGGGAATTCCGGGCGGCGCCATGCCCGGGCTGTGTTCCTGTCGTCCAAGGTGAAGCACCGGTTATTTTCCGGTTATGTCTGTTCGATTTATTTTGATCCGTTAACCGTCTCTCCGCTCAAGGCTCTGGGCCAGGCGAGCGGCAAGGATTGGCGGGTGTTGACGGAGGGTGAGCTGCCCGCGCCGCTGCGCGAGCTGTCGGCGAGCAGCGATCTGCATGCCCTGCTGGTTTCGGATCTGCTGGTGGGTGCGGAGTCGGACGCGGCGCTGGATCCCCGTTTTCGGGATATCGTGGATGCCATCACCACGCAGCTGCGCGCCGGTGAGGACCCGGACCGTGATGCGCTCGCAAAAAAGGCGAACCTGTCTCCCAGCCGTTTCTCCCACTGGTTCGTGGAGCAGGCAGGCATTCCCCTGCGCAGCTACAAAAAATGGCTCAAGCTGAGAATGGCCATGGATGCGCTGCTGGACGGGATCAATCCCATGGATGCGGCCATGCAGGCGGGTTTCAGTGATTTGCCGCATATGAGTCGAGCCTTCGCCGAGTCCTTCGGCCTGACCTACATGGACGCCCTGCACGCCTGGCAACAGGCTCATCAATCGTAGCTGTTTCGTTCAATACGCCTCCTGCCTTCATCGCTAGTCTTGCCCCATACGGTGACCGCCATCCTTGTGGAGAAACGGGTCTTCGCCATTACGCATGAGAAGGGGCAGGAACGCGCATGAAAGTCACAGAACGATTTGTCGATATCGAGGGGCATCGGCTGGCATGTTTGGCCGTCAATGAACACCTGGCGCAGCCCGGTGAACCCGCGGTGGTGTTCATCCATGGGGTGTTGGCGTCGGTGAACTTCTGGCGGGCTGCCCTGCCGGCGGACTACCGCGACAACCGTCCCTGGTATGCCTTGAGCCTGCCTGCCCATTCGCCCTCCACTGTGCCGGCGGATTTTCATCCGGATCAGGTCGATGACGACTGGTTCTACCGGATTATGAACGGCGCCCTGGAACAGCTACTGCAGGGCCGTAAGGCCATCGTGGTGGGTCACTCCACCGGAGGCTTCGTGGCCCTGAATCTGGCCATTCAGCACTCGCCCTTGCTGGCCGGTTTGGTCAGCATCGCGGGTTTTCACCGTGGCCAGTGGGGCGGAGTGGAAGGCCTGCTGGTGAAACTGGCTGCGCAGGGCCAGTGGGGGCGACCGTTGTTTGCGGCCAATATCGCCATTGCCCGGCATAGCCGCTATGTGCAGAAGACCTTTGCGAGTTTGTTGGCCCGCGATCGCAACGCCTTCCTGCGCCACCCCATGAGCCAGGCCATGCTCGACAATATTCGCGCCGATACCCGGGCGCAGGATGCCCGGGCACTGTATTGCTTGTTCAATGGCATCGGCAGGTTGGAAATCGGCCATCGGCTCGATGCGATACGCGTGCCTTGCCATCTATTCGTGGGCACCCACGACCCGGTGGTGCCTGCGTCTCAGTCGGTACTACTGGCGGATCGTGTGCCCAGGGCTCGCACGGAGGTGTTCTGGAATGTGGGCCACATGCCGTTCATGGAAAGCACGGAGCAATTCGGTTGCGCCCTGGATCGGGCCATTGCCGCCATCACCCAACAATACAAGGCGACGGCCGCCGCTGCCTGAGCCGAGGAGAGAGAGAATGAACTACCCCGAATATCAGGCCGACTTGCAGCGCATTCACGAATCCGAAGTGTACGGACAGGCAGTGTTTGATACCGCCGCCCGACTCACCCGCAACCCGGAGCGCAGGGCAAAATGGCTGGCACTGAAGGCGCTGGAAGCGCACACCCTGCAACGCTATCTGGATTACATGGCGAGCACCGGCCAGACGGTGTTGGAGCCTAAAGGCTGGGCAGTGAAAGGCCGCGCGGAGGGGGCTGCTCTGGCCGTCATGCCCTGGCGTCTGGCCATGACCTTGGTGCGTAACGCCACGAGGCCCTTCCAGGAAAAGTTTCTGCGCCTGAAGACCCACGCGCAGAAGCAAGAGCAGGACTTCTTCGCCTATGTGTACGCCCATGAAAAAGCCATCGAAGCCTTTGCAAAAAAAGAGCTGGCCCGTGAGCCGGACAGCCTCAAGGGGGTGGAGAGCCTGTTGAGGGGCAAGTAGGCAAGGCCGGGGTTTATTGCTTTTCAAATCCCGTCATCGATATTTTGTCTTGCAGGGCGATGCTGATGTCGATGCATGGCGGGTGCCGTGGCAAAGGGATGCAGGGTCAGGGAATCGACCGCAATAAATCAGGCTGACAGGGAAAAGTGGCAATGACTACCCCAGGAAAATCCAGGTTCAGGCAGTCCGGGCGTTGCAGGACAGCCCTGCTGTTGATGGGGGTCATGGCCATCAGCGTCATGCTGGCGGCAGGGCTTTATTTTGCCGCGGTGCCGCAGCAGCCTTCCGCCTTTTATCAGCCGCCACAACCGTTGCCAAAGGCGCTCCCCGGGAGCGTGATCCGGCAGGCACCCTCCTATGCCAGCTTGCCGGAAGGGGCCAGGGCCTGGCGGGTCATGTATCTGTCCACGGATGAACAGGGCAAGCCACTGGCGGTGACCGGTACCGTGGTTGCCCCGGACAAGCCGAGCATCACGCCGCGACCGGTGGTGGCCTGGGCCCATGGCACCACCGGCATTCGCCCGGAGTGCGGTGTCAGCCATACCCGCGATCCGTATCAGCAGACCCCGGATGTGGCCGGCATGCTGGCGCAGGGGTGGGTGGTGGCGATTACCGACTATCCAGGTTTGGGCACGCCGGGCATCCATCCCTATATGGTGGGCAGAACCGCTGCCCACAGTGTGCTCGACATGGTGCGGGCCGCGCAGCAGATCCCGGAGAGTGGGGCGGGTTCGTCATTCGTGGTCTGGGGTGCGTCCCAGGGCGGCAACACCGCCTTCTGGGTGGGGCAGCTGGCCGCAGACTATGCCCCGGAACTCACACTGAAAGGTGTCGCCGCCTCGGCGCCGGCGCTCAACCTTCGCGAGATCGCTGCCTATAACCACGACAAACCCGCCGGCGGCATCTTCATGGGCATGGTGTTTGCCGCCTGGGATCAGGTGTATGCCGAAGCGAGCCTGCAGGCCATTCTCAAACCGGATGCCGCCGACGCCTTCCAGCGGATGATCCGCCCCTGCTTCACCGCCCCGGCCGGTTTCCTGCCGGCGCTGGCAGACCTGCGCACCCCGCAGGAGTACCTGGCCGTGGATATTCTTGCCACACCACCCTGGCCTGGGCTGTTCGACCACAACAGCCCCGACGGGCCGATTGCGGTGCCCATGGTCATTGCCCACGGCACCGCAGACACACTTATCCCCATCGCGCTAAGCGAGCAGGCAGTGAGCCGACGCTCCCGGCGGGGAGAGACTATCCAGATCATTCGACTGCCTGGCGTAGGCCATGATGCCCGGGATGAGAGTGCTGGTTATTTGATGACGTGGGTTCAAGAGCGTTTTGAGGGGCAGGGCCCAACGCGTTGAGCAACGCAGCTTGGCCGCAAAGCCATCATAGGTGCCAGCATCCGAAAACGGGTTCAGCTGCTGCTCTGCGCATTTTATTGGCCGCGCTGGCGAGCCTGGTGGCCCGCCAACCGTTACCCAGCTTCAGGGCTTCTCTTCGACAATGATCGCCATCACTGGCTGGGTTCCCGTATTGGTCACCTGGTGAGACCAGGCCTCGTGCCACATCACATGGCCATCCGGCACGGTGACATCCATGGCGTCGCCGCCGGGCAGGGTAATACGCAGGGAGCCACCTTTCTGAAAATAGACGGTTTCATCGCGGTGGTCATGCGGGCGGTCTGATTCGCCCGGTTCGAGCACTATTTCCAGTACCAGCACCTGGTCATTCTCCAGCAATACCCGGTACTGATCCGGGGAGGTTACGTGGGCGGCGTTGTGCTGTGTATGGCTGGCGGTGGTGCAACCGGTCACGTTCAGGACCATGCCAAGCAGCAAGGCCGGAGTCGCGTATCTTTTCAACATGGTTGCTCCCTCAGGCTGCCGGTAGGTGGGTGTCGAGATGTTGCTGGAAACGCACAAAATCGTTTTCTGCCTGGGCATTCTTCATCACGTCGAAGCAGGCAAAGGTATCCAGCGGTGTCATGCCGAAAAAACGGAAATTCATGTGCATTGGGAACAGCAGGTCGTCGACGCCCTTGCCCTGGAACAGGTATTCCTGTGGATCGTCGAAGGCTTCTTGCGGGGCATTGAAGGTCAGCGAGAGCATGTAGCGCTTGCCGTTCAGGGTGCCGCCGGCCCCGTAGTTGGCCTTGGGGGCGGCTTCGGTGCGCCCATCGCCGTTGCACAGCGCGCCGCCCATGCCGGCGGTGTACACCTCGTCCATGTATTTCTTGAACACCCACGGCACTCCCATCCAGTTCACCGGGCTCTGCAGCAGGATCACATCGGCCCACTGGTGGTGGGCCAGTTCCTGCTCAACGTCCCAGCCCTTGTCGACTTCCACAATGCGGGTCTGGTGGCCATTGGCCTGGAGCTGCTTGCTGGCCCGTTGCACCAGTGACGCGTTGAGTTTGCCCTCGGCAAACGGGTAGGGGTGGTGGGCATTAATAATCAGGATGTTGCTCATTAGGGTCTCCATGAAACAGGTGAAGGTGACAGCGGGTTGCTGGTTACCAATCTATTTCAGGTATACTATTTATACCTGCTGGCGTGGATCAATTAGTATCCTTTTGGAAACCTGGTGCTTAGGGCGGTGAAAAAATGAAAAGTCGCATCGAAACAGATGGTTATGGCAGGAAAAAAGTCATCGATGCCTGCATGGAACCCTGCGCCATCGAGCGGGGCATGCGCATTATCGGCGGCAAGTGGACCGGCTCGCTGATCTATCACCTCAAGGATGGCCCGGTACGCTTCAATGATCTGAATCGCCTGCTCGGCGGCGCCACCAAGAAGATGATCGACCAGCGGCTCAAGGAGCTGGAGGCCCGCGGGATGGTGCTGAGAACGGTGATCAACGACAGGCCTATTGCCGTGACCTATGAGCTCACCGAGCTGGGGCGCAGTGCGCTGGATATTCTGGAAGATCTGCGGTTGTGGTCGGAGAAGTATGATATTCGGTAGGGGGAGCGTACTCCCCCCTTCTATCACTGTCGCTCAAAATGCGGCATGTCACGTGCCGCCCGATAAAGCGGCACGGCAATTTGCGAGAACAGCGCCAGCCCCCAGAGCAGGTTGCCGATTATCGAGGGCACGAAAGGATGCACGGCCAGCACGACCAGGGCCATGACAATACCGAATAGTCGCAGAGCCGGGCTGTGACCGCGGCAGGCATGGCTGTCCTCCGCCACGAGCCGCTGCAGTATCCATAGCGCGGCGAGAAAGACGGCGAGACCCACCGAGCCGAGGGCACCGTAACCCGTCGGGTAGGGCTCCAATAGGCCGACATAGACTTCGCCGGCCAGCGCCACGCCAATCGTCACCGCGCTCCACAGGATGGTAATGTGCGCTAGCCAGTATCCCACCAGGACACCCATGTCGCGGCTTTTCGGTTTGGCGTTGCCGGCGCTGTCGAAATAGACCCAGGCCAGCGCGAAGAGCGACAGGCCGCCCATGGCCACATTGAAGAAGGTGCCGGCGCCGATTTTGTAGACCCCTTTGTCGGCCAGAGTCAGCACCAACTTGAAGAAGCCTTCCCCCAGCAGGATCAACATCAGCAGGCCGAAGCGCTCAGAGATATGCCCGAGGCGCGGGACGAATCGGGCGAACCGCAGTGTCCCGATACGCGGCAGCATGTACTGCAGCTGGATCAGCACAACGCTGGCCCCGAACACCCAGTAGGCCAGCGGTTTGGGCAAAAACGCGGACAGCGCGAACAGCCCGGCCAGCACAAAGAAATTCCGTCCCTGCTCGTGTGCCAGCGTATCGGTGGCGTCGCCAACACAGCGCGCCCGCCAGTACAGATAGGCAGTGATCGCCCGGTTCAGGGCGTAGCCCAGCGCAAAATAAGTCCACCCCTTGCCGGACACATCAGGAATGGCCGCGGCGATGAACATCATGGTGACGATCTGCAGCGCCATGGCGGCGCGATGGGGCATGTCCGTGGAGATATAGAGGGAGTTGTAGACGGAGCTGTCCGCCCAGGCATAGAAAATCGCCAGGAACAGCCCGGTAAATACCCAGAAGCCCTGCCAATCCATATGGTGGGAGAGGTAGTTCCCCAGAATGAAGATCGTCACCACATGGATCAGGTCGAAAAACAGCTCGACCCAATGCACATGATCGTGGGCGTCATCGGCATCCATGTAATGGCGGGGCCGCCGCCAGAGAAGATCGTTCGCTGCCATGGGCGACTCCTTGTGGGCGTTGGGTTCTCTTGGTGGCAGAGTATAGGTTGGTCAGCCTTATTGATCTAACCGGTGACGCTGCGCGGCCAGTGCCGTGCTCCTTAGCCTCCGGGTAAGTATCAGGCAATTTTTTACAGCTTATATATATGTGCGTGTCCCCTTTTTCTCTTATTCTTAGATCGCAGGAGTCGAAAATGGCAAGCCCGTTGAGATTGGAATTTGCGGGGGCGCTTTATCATGTCACGGCAAGAGGGAACCGCCGGGGGATGATCTATGAGGATGATAGTGACAGGCTTGCCTTCCTGGAAAGGCTCTCCGCCGTCTGTACTGAGGAAAACAGTTATGTCACGCTTATTGCTTGCTGGGTAACTACTACCAGCTTTTCCTGGAGACGCCCGAGAGTGGCACTTTTCGTGACCGTTCGCATAATTTCTTCTTCGCCTTACTTTCTTTAAGTTTTCCTGTAAGAGATATCCTCTGCAAGTTTAAGACATTTCCGACTTTATGCCGTAAGGGGAATCCGTCAGATTCACGTCCACCGTTAATGGATGATAAGGGTGAGAGAGGAATGGATCGCAGGGTATTTGGGGTACTGATGGGGGCTTTGGCTATTGCGGCATGTGGAGGTGGATCGGGGTCTGGCGATGCCCACCAGGCTCCGGTCAATGAAGAGGGAAAGGTTGAGTCAGATGAAACCGTGCTTGATGGGGTGTGGGTCAAAGGGTGTGGGCCAGTAGAAGGGGCAGAAGACGACCCCTTGTACGATGTCGTGACATTAACATTTCAAGGATATGAACTTCATTCTGACATCAAGAATTTTATGGACGCCAGCTGCATAACTCCACTGGAGGGTGCTCCCAACCCCACTGCAAGTGGTGATCTATTTATTGGAGATGAGGTTGTGGCGGAGAGTGGCCTGCTCGCGCACCAACTTAATACACATATCACTGAGTACAATGGTGCTGATTTTGATCTTTACGATTACACAATCTTCCGCATTGAAATCAACAAGCTATACCTGGGCAAGGATACAGAAAATAATGACGGAGAGTCTTCCGAGACTCGCAATAAATCGTTGGACTTCGAACGAATTTATTACAAGCAATAACGGCTGAGGGAAGAAAGCATTTTAAGATAATTTTTCCCTTTTCAGTTTCTGCCGAAAGCGAATTGGTTGGGCGCTCAATGCGCCTCATCCCAATTCTCCCCAATCCCCGCATCCACAATCAGCGGCACCTTCAACGCCGCCGCTGACTCCATGCGAACTTTCACTTCCTTGACCAGATCCTCCACCTGATCTTCCGCCACTTCAAACACCAGTTCATCGTGCACCTGCATGATCATCTTGGCGTCAAAGTGGGTGGTGTCGAGCCAGTCGTGGACCTTGATCATGGCCATCTTGATGATGTCCGCGGCGGTGCCCTGCATGGGAGCGTTGATGGCGGTGCGTTCGGCGGCCTGGCGGCGTTGGCCGTTGCTGCTGCGGATTTCCGGCAGGTAGAGGCGGCGGCCGAACAGGGTTTCCACGTAGCCTTGTTCCGATGCCTGGGCGCGGGTTTCTTCCATGTAGCGTTTTACGCCCGGGTAGCGTTCGAAGTACAGGTCGATGTAGTCCTGGGCTTCCTTGCGTGGCAGGCCGAGCTGTTTGGCCAGGCCAAAGGCGCTCATGCCGTAGATCAGGCCGAAGTTGATGGCCTTGGCGTTGCGGCGGTCGTTGTCGCTGACCTCGTCCAGGTTTTTGCCCCACACTTCCGCGGCGGTGGCGCGGTGAATATCCAGGCCTTTTTCGAAGGCATCGGTGAGGCCCTTGTCGCCGCTTAGGTGCGCCATGATGCGCAGTTCGATCTGGGAATAGTCACAGGCGACGATCTTTCTGCCTTTGGGGGCCAGGAAGGCCTGGCGGATCTTGCGGCCTTCTTCAGAGCGCACCGGGATGTTCTGCAGGTTGGGATCACTGGAGGACAGGCGCCCGGTGGCGGCCACGGCCTGGTGGTAGGAGGTGTGCACGCGGCCGGTGCGCTGATTGATCAGCTCCGGCAGCTTGTCGGTGTAGGTGTTTTTCAGTTTGGCCACGCCACGGTAATCCATGATCACCTGGGGCAGGGGGTATTCCAGGGCCAGTTCCTGCAGTACCGGTTCCGCCGTTGAGGGCGCGCCCTTGGGGGTCTTCTTGATGACCGGGATTTCCAGTTTCTCGTAGAGGATCTCGCCCAGCTGTTTGGGGCTGGCCAGGTTGAATTCCTGCCCGGCGATCTCGAAGGCTTTTTCCTGTAGTTCCGACATGCGCTTGGCCAGGAACTGGCTCTGGTGCTTGAGCAGGGTGGCGTCCACGTAGGTGCCGTTGCGTTCGATGCGGCTGAGTACGGTGACCAGGGGCAGTTCGATGTCGCGGAATACTTCGGGCAGGCGGCCTTCGTTTTCCAGCTTGGGCCACAGGGTCTGGTGCAGGCGCAGGGTCACGTCGGCATCTTCGGCGGCATAGCGGCTGGCTTCGTGCAGGCCCACCTGGTTGAAGGTGAGCTGCTTGGCGCCCTTGCCGGCGATCTCTTCGAAGCTGATGGTCTTGCGGCCCAGGTACTTGAGCGCCAGGGAATCCATGTCGTGGCGGGTGGCCACGGAATCGAGCACGTAGGATTCCAGCATGGTGTCGTAGGCCACGCCGCGCAGGGTGATGCCCACATCTTCGGCCAGCACGCTCATGTCGTACTTCAGGTTCTGGCCGATTTTCTTGATCGTGTCGTCTTCCAGCAGCGGTTTGAAGGCATCCATGACGAGCTGCTTGTCGAGCTGGTCCGGGGCGCCGGGGTAGTTGTGGCCGAAGGGGATGTAGGCGGCCTTGTCGTCCACGGCCACGCAGAAGCCCACCAGTTCCGCGTTCATGTAGTTGAGGCTGGTGGTTTCGGTGTCGAAGGAAAACTCGCCGGCGCTTTTCAGTTTGTCGATCCACTTGTCCAGCTGTGCCTGGGTGTAGACGATGTCATAGGCGTCGCGGCCGAAGGTGGGAGCCGGCGGCGCATCGTCATCCGCGTCCATTTCCACGTCTTTGCCCGCGTCTTCGGCCACCGGGTCCTTGCCGCCCAGCAGCTCCTTGAGCCAGCCCTTGAATTCCAGGGTGCGGTAATACTCGGCCAGTTTCTCCGCGTCCGGGGTTTGCAGTTTCAGGTCGTCCAGGTCTTCGCTGAGTTCGCAGTCCAGCTTGATGGTGGCGAGCTTGTAGGAGAGGAAGGCCTGTTCCTTGTGTTCTTCCAGTTTCTTGCCCAGGGTCTTGGCGCCCCGGAAGCTGAGTTCGGCCACTTTGTCGAGATTCTGGTAGATGTTTTCCAGGGAGCCCAGGCCCTGGATCAGGCCCAGGGCGGTCTTCTCGCCCACGCCGGGGACGCCGGGGATGTTGTCCACCTTGTCGCCCATGAGGGCGAGGAAATCGATGATCAGTTCCGGGCCCACACCGAACTTCTTCACCACGCCGTCGATGTCGTAGAGGGCGTCGTTCATGGTGTTGATCAGGGTGACCTGGTCGGTGACCAGCTGGGCCATGTCCTTGTCGCCGGTGGAGATCAGCACCGGTTTGCCCTGTTCGCCGAAGATGCGCGCAAAGGTGCCGATCACGTCGTCCGCTTCCACCCCTTCTTCGATGATCAGCGGCAGACCCATGGCGCGAATCAGGTCGTGCAGGGGCTGCACCTGTTCGCGCAGGTCGTCGGGCATGGGCGGGCGGTTGGATTTGTATTCCTCGAACAGTTCGTCGCGGAAGGTCTTGCCCTTGGCGTCGAAAATCACCGCCATGTATTCCGGGTCGTAGTCCTTCATCAGTTTGCGCAGCATGGCGGCGACCCCGCGCACCGCCCCGGTGGGTTGGCCGCTGGAGGTGGTGAGCGGCGGCAGGGCGTGAAAGGCGCGGTACAGGTAGGAGGAGCCATCGACGAGGATGATGGGTTTTTCGGCTGCGGACATGGTGCTCG